>NZ_JBFUBD010000007.1:0-68149 GCF_056405935.1 Polaromonas sp. P1_E3 | reverse complement strand
TGGCGCCAGGAACCGTGAAGGTCACGCTGTCAATCGTGCCATCGGTTGCCGTATTGCCGGAGCTGGTGCCAACACGCAGGAACAGCACCTGCGGAATGACGATGGAAAAGTCCAGCCGTGCAGTCGCTGCAGAACCCGTGATTGCGGGCGTGATAAATGTGGACTCTGCATGCACTGGCGTTGCCGCCAAACCGGCCACGGCCAGGGCGCTTGCTAAAACAATTTTTTTCATCAAGGTCCTCTCTGCGGTAATGAGGTGAATCGGGATTCAGGTTTTTCTGAACGTGAATGGACTGTAACCAAGCGTTTCGAAAATAGGTGGCTTTACACTCGTAACACGCGCCTCAAATGGTAAATCCATCACGTTTAAGTCATTGAAAACAATGGATTTATGCGAAACGACGACAAAAAAGACGGGGCTTCGCACGGATGTAACGAATGCCATCAGCCTCCTTCTGTGACATATTTCCCAGATTGATGTAACGAGTCAGAAACAAAAGGCTGATGTTTGTCTGCGCAGTTGCTTTTACCCGCTGCAACTCGAAACAAGGCGGTGCTTTTCGAATGCGGCCACTCTTCTCTGTTGTCTCGCGTGAGCCCGGGAGAGATGATTCGCTGATGAATGTGTTGCGCGCTGGGCGACGGGTCAGGTCAAAGCGGGTTTCAAGCAATCACAAGAGGAAGGCAGTTGGTTCGGCGAGTTGTTTGCCCTGACCAGAGGCCTGCGGGCAACGCTTGTGGCGGGTGTTGTGTCGTGTGATGGGCGAAGAACGAACGCGCCGCCGTGATTGCGTCATGCAGCCTCCGTATGGGGGCATGGATATCGCTGGCGAGGTGCGTGCCGGATTGACGGCGATTGACACGCGTCTTGCCAAGAGGCGTCAGCAGAGCTGCCAACGCACAGTGCCAACCTGAAATGATGTGCCAGTCAGGAATGCGGGCGGGATCGACGGCCGCGGCTGCCTTTTGCACGGAAACGGCTTGCCTGGCGAAAGCCGCCGCATGCAATACCGACAAAGGGCTGGATGCCCGGATGTGTGAGGCGCCGGGGCGCAGAGGCTACGTGCGCCGGCCGTTCACCATGAGATCGTCAATTCAACAGGGTCCCGGGAATTCATGGGCTTGCCTGCCACCACGGCAAGCCGGCTACTTGCAGCGGAATCAGGCATGGCATTCATGCGCTGGATCTGGCCGCTTCTGCTGGTCGATGCAGCGGCAATTGCCTGGATGTCCACAGTGGACGGGCAGCTGATGCGCAGGGTGCCGGCCTGGCCGTCTGGCTGGCCGCGATGGGTGCAGCGATGGTCTGCCGTGACAGCCTCACTGAAACTGCGCAGCATGATGGTCACACCGAATGAACCGGAACTTGTTTGCGCCTGGGCTGCACCGTGAATTCCCAGCAGGGACTGGGTGGCCAGGGCGGCGAGAAAAGCAAATTTGATGATCTTCATGCTGCAACTCCTTAAAACTATCAGTTGTTGCAGCCATGCTATCGAATTTGATAATTTGAATCAATTGGTAAAAGTAGCCACATTATTGTTAATTAGTGACATTTCACACAAATTGAATTTTAAATTTGATTTTTTCCTTTTAATTTGGAAATTGATAATTTTTCGTCGTATTTATCAATAACCCTTGGGTTGAGCGTGCCAGAACCATGGGGAATGGTTCTGTTGGACATGCGGCCCCAGACCGTCGGTTGCGGCGAGCAACGGGGCGTGGGGAATCGGTACCCAGAACCGGGTGTTTTATTTAGTAAGTGACGGTGACCGTCACGCCGGGCTGGGTGGCTGTACACGTAGCTGTGGAGCAGGTGCCTGCCTGGCCGGCTGCAATGGTGCCCGTCACCGTATAGGGCTGGGCGCGGCCAYCCCCCGTTGCGCTTGCACTGCTGAGTGCCAAGGTGTAGGCGAGGCCCAACAGTGTGCCCGCTGCCGGCGAGAGCGCCAAGGCGTAGCTGGTGCCGCGTGTGCAGTCAACCGTGAAGTTCATGGTGCTGTTTTGGGGTGTGGGTGAAAAAGAGGTGTAGTTCAGCGTGAGTGTGGACGGCGAAATGGCGCCCGGGGCCGTATTGCCTGCAGCCACCTGTCCCACAAAGCATTGGGCAATGATGCTCACGGTAGGTGTGAAGGTTGCCGTGGCGACGACGGGACCGGCAGTGGCCAGCTGGAGGCTGGTGATAAAGGTTTCGTCGTAGATACCAGCCGTGTTGCCGGTTTGGCTGGGTTTCACCTGGAAGTTGTAGGTCAGGACAGCGCTGGTGCTCAGGGCTGCACCAAATGTCAGGGGTCCAGTTACCCGCCCAGTGGTGGCATTCGTCCAATCTGTTGTGGTGGCATTCTTGAAAATGCTGATATCGAGTCGGTCGGCATTAATGGTGCCTCCAGCATGACGGAACACCCGGCGGGTAAGACCTGTGCGGCTGCCGTAATCAATGCTGACCCAGTAGGTTGCGCTGTTTGCGTCGGTCGATAGCCGGGTGCAGTTCACAGTGATGGTGCCGCTGGCATTGGCAGCGGCGGCCCCATTGGTGTAATTGAGGTCTACGGATGTTGCCGCGAGTGTGCAGGTAATGGCTGCTTTGGCGTGCAGCGCACAAGTGCACAGCAGGGTTGCCAGGGCAATGCGCAATGCGTAAGAGACACTCATCGATTTACTCCGTTAGCCGCCCGGGCCTTTGCTGTCGGGGTGACTCTTGACTGCTGATGGTAACGTTTTGTAGCAGTACCTTGCATGGTGCCGTATTGCGCCGTTCCCGTGGGTGCCGGTCCTGTAAATTCGTGACAAAAATCACGCCGACAGAAAACAAAAGGTGTCAGTAGGTGACCGTAAGAGTTCGCGTCTGTGTGCTGGTGCATGTGCCCGTTGCACAGGTGCCGGACTGGCCGCCGGGAATGGTGCCGTTGATGGTGAAATTCTGCGGAAAGCCGGTACCAGTCTGACCGGCGGGGTTGCTCAATGCCAGGCTGTAATTGAGGGCGAGCAGGCTTCCCGCCGTCGCGTCCAGTGCCATGGTGTAGGTTTCGCCGATGGTGCAGCGAACAGCATAGGCCGTGCTGGCGGTGGCCGCGGCGGCCTGAAATGAGGTGTAGTTGAACTGGATATTGCTCGGCGGCGTGCTGAGCAGGCAGACGGACTGGTTGTTGATGCTCACAGGGAAAGTGGGAAAGACGTCGGTATTGCCCGGTCCGTTGTCGTAGCGAAGGCGCATCGTCACGGTATCGCTAAATATCCGGGCACTCTTGTTGAGCCCGGCTGCGATGCGGCTGTAGAAGACATGGGTGGCACTGGCCGTCAGGGCCCCGCCGAAATTGATGGTTCCTGCAAAATCACTGGCATTGGTATAGCCCCATGCCCCGTTTCCCGGCGCTATCCTGAAGAGGTCGTAGGCCATCTGGTTGGCCGTGCCGGTGCCGTTTACCGCCTGGTTGGTGCTACCGGCGCCAGGGTTGAAGCCATCATCCGCCCGCAGGGTATAGGCCGAAGTGGCCGGGTCTGCCGGTCCGCGCGTGCAATTGACCGTCACGGTCCATGCGCCGTCTGTCGGGTTTGGGTCGTTCTCAAAATACACCATCTGGACGGGCGTCGCCGTCGCGTTGCAGATCAGTGCGGCCGAGGCCGGCGCCGCAAGCAGCAGGAGCAGGCACAGTGAGGCAGCGAGGCGCCATGGTTTGGTGTTAATCATCGTTTGACTCCGCTGCAGCGAACTGGACCGACCCGGGCAATGTCTTCGAGGTTGCCGGGTGGCAACTCCACAGCAAATGTGCAGCTGGCTCCGTTCCATTTCAGGCGCAGACGATTTTGGGGCTGCAGGCCGGTGACAAAAGCTTCGCCGCGGCGGGCGGTGAAAAATTCTTTCTTGTCGCCGATCAGTTCGACCTCGGCACCTGAGGGCGCCGGCTCACCGTCGTCCAATTCAATGCGAATGAGGGCGCCGCGCCCCGAGCGGACAGGAAAGGCGATCTTGACGCCGCCGCGAAGCGCCGGCACAGCCTCCAGCTCGATGGAGTCAAGCTCTGCACTGATCGGCAATTCACTTGGATCCAGGCGCACACTGTTACGCTGGAAGGGCAGCAGGCGCGGCAGCAGCGCAACACCGTCGGCATTGGTGCGGGTCAGGGTACTGCCCTGGAAACCCACGCCGACATTGGCATAACCCGGCACCTCCACAATGGCAAAGCTCTCCTGTACGCGGCGCGTGGCAAAAACTTGCCCTTCGGCTGCGACCATGCCCCCGATCAAGCCCAGGCGCAGGTTTTGCTGGCTTTCCCCGGTACTGACGTCCGCGGAAAACAGTCCTTTGGTGCCCTGGTAATACGCGCCGCCTTCCGCATAGCGGCCATCCGCACGGGAGCCCAGCGCTGTTCGCCAACCCCAGCCGGTTTCAGCGCTCACTGCGCGGCTGGCGTTCACATACCCTTCGGTGGTTCCGCTGCGGGTGGTGACACCTGCGGCGATGGTGACGCGATTTTCAAGCGGCACGATCAGAGTGGCGCCCACTGAAGTTCCCGAGCTGATACCGCTGAGACGGGTGGCGCTCAAAGTCAAGGCTGCGCGTTGACCGAGACGCAGGGTGTAATTCACACTGAGGGTGTTGAGCTTGCCGAGGTCGTAGTTGTCAAAGCCGGCGTAACTCACGTTGAAGGCGCCAAAGTTGTCACTGCTGTAGCTGTAGCTGGCCGTTGTTTGCAGACGCGGAGATGGCGTATCGATACCGATTTGTCGGTAGCCGCGCGATGCACCTTCCGCGCTGAGCGACACCCCATGCCGCAGTCCGCTGCGCTCGACTCCGACCATCCAGTTGGCGCCGCGTCCCGCCGTGTCGCTGCGGCTGACTGAAAACGCTGTCTGTCCCAACATCTGGAATGGCAGCTCATAGCTGGCGCCGGCGCCGGCACGCATCAGAGACTTTGACCATTCGCCGTTGGCTTCGACCGTGAGGCTTTTGCTCAGGCCCTGGCGCCAGAGACCTGAAACGAAGCGCTCGCCATAGTCGGCGTTCTCAATCCCGAGGTCGCGGCGTACGGCGCCCAACTCAAAGCTCCAGTCGCTGAGGTTTTCTTCCAGCAGGTTGGCATTGCTGAAAAAAGACTGGGTGATAACGGTTTCCCGCCCAAGGATGTCGCGCACCACGACACGGGCCTCACCGGCTCCGGTCAGCGCCGGAAAATTGTCAATGCTGAAGGGACCAGAGGGCACTTTGGAGGTTTGGCGCAGCGCATCGTTGACATAAAGCTCAACGGTGCTGGGCGCTGCCGACAGGCCGGTTACCGTGGGAATGGGTTGGGTGACAAAGCCCGGTTGGAGCGAGAAATTTTTGCTGAACTGTATGCCGCCGAAATACACCTGACGCCCTGAAATGCCAGTGCGCGTGCTGCTGTCACCCAGCCGCAGAGAGGTATTGCTGTCCAGGAAGTTGCGCGTGTACGTGGTTTCAAGCCGGCGCCATGAAGCCTGTTGCGTCGGGTCCTGGCTGATGAGGTTGCGGCCCACGTAGCTGCTGGTCAATAGCCCCAGCTCCCCCGACACGCCGAATTCAGTCAGGGCGCCCAGGTCTTTCGCGTCCGTGGTGCTACCGGCGAAGCGGTTGCGGGTGGTGATGTAGTTCAGGTCGTAGTTGGCAAATGCGGCGGGAATCGACGGCGAGAGCGGCGGACGCATGGCCGACTCCTGCGTCAGGCGCACGGCATTGAAGGCCGCGGGTGAAAACACCAGGTCTACGGACTGGTCGGCAAAATTCAGGCGCGCCTCGAACCCCGGAATGGCCGACAGCGGAAACCATTTCTGGCCCTGAAAATCAACGTCCTGGGCGCTGGGCCGGTGGTTCAGCCGCCACTCTTCAAAGGCATCTTCGGGCGCGTACAGGATGCCGTTGCGCTCAAGCAGCGTCCAGACACCGCCCTTGGTGCTGTTGATGAAGACTTCCAGTGGAAGGAGCCGGTCGTTGGCGGACCGGGCCGCTGGCGGCGCATTGGATGATGCGGGTGCCTGGGCGTGTGCCAGCAGGCCGTAACAAAGGCCTGCAATGCCTATCGCTACGGGGTGTTTTCGTAAAGTCCACCAGCGCCTCATTGAAATCGGGTGCCAAATCAAGGCAGCGTGATGCTGGTCGTCAGGCTTTGTCCGTCGTCAAAGGTCACCACCAGTTGGGCGTCCCCTTTTGTAAGAGCCTGCTCTGCCTTAAGCCCGACAGTTTTACGGGCACCGGGCAGTATGTAACTGCCGCCTTCAAACCTTGCCAGGACCTGTGTGCCGCGCGTGACGGTCGCTTCCCGTATCTGGGCGTAAGCCGTGCCGGTATTGCTGCATTGCAGGTTGAGGGTTTTGGCGTCCGCCAGCTGATTAGTGCAACTAACCTGACGTTTGGCCACAGGGGGTGTGATGAACACGGGCATGCTCAAGGCCAGCGCGATGGGAACCTGGATGCCGGCGGCGGCGGGTACAGCTTCAGGAACTTCGCGAATGATCATGCGGTAGGTCAGCTGCCGGCTGGCATCAGCAGGTTTGAGCAGGGCCAGGCGCACTACCTGCCGGGCTTTGGGGGCCAGCTTGATGATGGGCGGTGCCAGGATCAGGTCTTCGGTCAGGACGAGTTCGTCGGTACCGTCCGGCTTCTGGCTCCAGGTGTTGATGTCGGCCTGCAGCACGACTTCGGTGTCGGCTTCGTTGGACAGTGTGACTGCGATGGCACGATCGCGCGGTGTCATGTAAAGACGCACCGGAGTGACGGAAAAAACGCCTGCCGTGGCAGCCGCCCAAGGTCCCAGCAGGCTTATCAGGAAGGCGTAGGTAACAAGCTTGCTTCGGCGCTGTAGGACGTTCATCCTCAGAAGGATACCAGCATCTCTACCGATCCAGCATGATTGCCGGCGTGGGCGAGGTGCAGTGCGGTCACAGTGCCACGGTCATCCTGAAGCCGCAAACGGGCCTGTTTTTCAGTCGCCGCGGCTTCTGTGTCCAGGGCATAACGCCGGCTTTCGATTTCCCAGCCGTCATCAGATTCTTCTCCGGCCGTCGCGACCTGGCGCTGGTCCTGAAGCCGGCAGGTATAACGGGCTCCAGGGTCATTGCGGGACAACTCATTGCGGCAATAGTCGGGCAGCAGGGAGTCCCGCGTGGGCCGGTAACCGGGCATGAAGCGGGCGTTTCCGAGCCGGACCTGCGCGATATTGACAAAGACATTCGAGTTGCAGGTCACCTGTACCGAGGCGCCACTGCCGCCGGAGCCGGTGGCGCTGGTGCATGCGTTGCCGTTGCCGGTGGTGTTCCCCGGGACGTTCAGCGTGATCTGCACCGACAACTGCCCCGCCGCCGCGCCCGCGAGGCAGGCAGCAGCGGCCAGCATCAAGAGAACACCAAGCGCGGCCTTGCGGATCATGGTTGTCGACGTCGCGAAGATCAAGCCGGGTGGCGATCAGTAAGTGATCGTCAGGGTCTTGGTCTTGTTGGTTGCGGCGGTGTTGGTGCAAGTTGCCGTGGCGCAGGTACCGGCCTGGCCGGCAGCCATGGTGCCGTTGACCGTGAAGGCCTGGTCGGTGCCGTTGCCGGTGCCGGCTGCGGCGCTCAGTGCCAGGGTATAAGCCAGGTTGACGGCATCATCGGTCACACCGGAGTTGCTCAGTGCCAGGGTGTAAGGCAGGGAGTTGGTGCAACGAACGTTGAAACCGCCGCCGGTGGAGGTGGCCGCCGTGGTCTGGAACGCGGTGTAGTTGAACACCACGTTGTTGATGACCGCGCCGGTAGCGGCATTGGTGGAGTTGATCTCGCACTTCGAGGTCAGGTTGATCACCACGTTGAAGGTGCCGGCTGCCGTGGCAGCGTAGGCGGGCAGTGTGGCGATGGCGGCAAGGCCGAGGGCGATTACTAAAATGAGCTTTTTCATGACTGGTCTCCAGTTAAAAAAACGAATGACAAACAAAGGAAATTTGAAGGTGAATGAACTGTAACTAGATATTTCTCAAATGGGTTGATTTAGACCTGTAACAGCGCACCCAAGTGGGGAATTTGTCACGTCAAACCGTTGAAATTATTGAGTTTATTCATAAATGCACCCAAAAGACTTATAGGTAACAAGCGTAAATACAGCCAATAAACCCGTCTTTTTTGCCAATTCCCGGTGAACTCGTAACCAATTTGAAACAACCATGCCACAGACCATGCAGAAACAAACCCTGTCTTTTCAAGCCGAAGTTGCGCAGCTTCTCAAGCTGGTCACGCACTCCCTGTACTCGAACCCGGACATCTTTTTGCGCGAGCTGGTTTCCAATGCGTCGGATGCCTGCGACAAGCTGCGTTTCGAAGCGTTGAACGATGCGTCCCTTTACGAAAGTGATCCCGATCTCAAGGTCAAAGTGAGCTTTGACAAAGCTGCCGGCACGCTGACCATTACCGACAACGGCATCGGCCTGTCGCAGCAAGAGGCCATCGACAACCTCGGCACGATTGCCAAGAGCGGCACGCGCGACTTCATGGCCAAGCTCTCGGGCGACCAGAAAAACGACGCGCAGCTGATCGGCCAGTTCGGCGTGGGGTTTTATTCGGGCTTTATCGTGGCCGACAAGATCACGGTGGAAAGCCGCCGTGCCGGCCTTCCGGCCAGCCAGGGCGTGCGCTGGAGCAGCGACGGCACCGGCGAGTTTGAAGTCAGCGAGATCGAACGCGCCGAGCGCGGAAGCAGCATCATCCTGCACCTGAAGGAAGAGTCGCTGGACTACCTGAACGCCTGGAAACTCAAGGGCATCATCAACAAATATTCCGACCACATCTCGCTGCCCATCCTGATGCAGAAGGAAGAGTGGAAAGAAGGCGAAAACGACCAGCCCGGCGAGATGGTCGTGACCGGTGAATGGGAAACCGTCAACCAGGCGGCCGCACTCTGGACCCGTGCCAAGAAAGACATCACGCAGGACCAGTACGACGAGTTCTACAAGCAGATCAGCTACGACAGCGAAGCGCCGCTGGCCACCACGCACAACCGGGTGGAAGGCGCCACCGAATACACGCAGCTGCTGTTCATCCCGGCCAAGGCGCCCATGGACATGTTCAACCGTGACAAGGCGGCTGGCGTCAAGCTGTACGTCAAGCGTGTCTTCATCATGGACGACGCCCAGGCGCTCATGCCGACCTACCTGCGCTTCGTCAAAGGCGTGGTGGACTCGTCCGACCTGCCGCTCAATGTCTCGCGCGAGTTGCTGCAGGAAAGCCGCGCCGTCAAGGCGATCCGTGAAGGCTGCACCAAGCGCGTGCTGTCCATGATTGAAGATCTGGCCGCCAATGACGCCGACAAGTTCAAGGCCTTTTATGGCGAGTTCGGCGCCGTACTGAAGGAAGGCCTGGGCGAAGACTTTGCCAACCGCGAACGTTTGGCCAAGCTGTTGCGCTTTGCCAGCTCAACGACCGACACCGTTAGCGTGGGCTTTGCCGACTACAAGGCCCGCATGAAGGAAGGCCAGGACGCGATTTACTACATCACCGCCGACACACTGGCCGCGGCAAAGAACAGCCCCCAACTCGAAATCTTCCGCAAGAAGGGCATCGAAGTGCTGTTGATGGCCGACCGCGTGGATGAGTGGGCGCTCAATTACCTGCACGACTTCGACGGCACGCCGCTGCAGTCAGTGGCCAAGGGCGCGGTCGACCTCGGCAAGCTGCAGGATGAAGACGAGAAGAAGGCCGCCGAAGAAGCGCAGACACAGTTCAAGCCCATCCTAGACAAGCTGAAAGAAGCATTGAAAGACAAAGCCAAGGACGTGCGCGCCACCTCCCGCCTCGTCGATTCACCCGCCTGCCTCGTCGTGCAGGACGGTGACATGTCGACCCAGCTGGCCCGCATGCTCAAGCAGGCCGGCCAGGCCGTGCCAGAGTCCAAGCCCATCCTGGAAGTCAACGCGCAGCACCCGCTGGTGAAAAAGCTCGAGGCCGGTGTGGACGGTGCGCATTTTGACGACCTGGCCCATATCCTCTTTGACCAGGCCCTGCTGGCCGAAGGCGGCATGCCGGAAGACCCGGCCGCCTATGTGCGGCGTGTCAACGCGCTGCTGGTGTAAGTGTCCGCACAGGGGTCCGCACATCGGCTCGGCGAGTTCATGCACCCGGGAAGCCGGTTTTTTTAATGAAATCGGCCTCCAGCCCTTTGTGGACGAGCGCAAGCAGCTATTAAATCAATAGCGCTTGCAGAGGCTCGGCAGGGACCGTATCGGCGTCCGGTACATCGTAAAGCCCCTCAGCACACCAGCGGCGGATCCTGCATCGCCTCGGTCTGCTCTTCCAGCATGTCGACCTGGCCCTTCCAGTAGTCGCTGGAGCCGAACCATGGGAAGTTGATCGGGAAGATCGGGTCATGCCAGCGCTGCGCCAGCCAGGCGCTGTAGTGCACCAGGCGCAGCGTGCGCAGCGGCTCGATCAATGCGAGCTCGCGCCGGTCGAACTCGCGGAACTCTTCGTAGCCGTCCACCAGCGCACCCAGCTGGCGGTTGCACTGCGCGCGGTCGCCCGACACCAGCATCCACAAATCCTGCACCGCCGGCCCGGTGCGCGCATCGTCCAGGTCGACAAAATGCGGGCCGGCCAGCGGCAGGCCCTCGGGCGTCCACAAGATGTTGCCGGGGTGGCAGTCACCGTGAAGGCGCAGGTTCTTCACGTCGCCCACGCTTTCAAACACGGTTTGCGCCACCAGCATAGCTTCATCAAACGCCTTGCGCCAGCGCGACTCCATGTCGAGCGGTATGTAGCCGTGGGAACCTTTGGCGCCATGGTCGCCGCCCGCCAGTAACACGTCGCGCGAGGCATAACCAAAGGTCTGCAGGTTCAGGGCTGGCCGKTGCGCAAACGGTTTGGCGCTGCCGACGGTGTGAATGCGCGCCAGGAAGCGGCCTATCCACTCCAGCACGTCAAGGTTGTCCAGCTCGGGCCGGCGCCCGCCGCGGCTGGGCGACACGCTGAAACTAAAACCCTTGAAGTGGTGCACCGTGCGGCCTTCCAGCGCCAGCGCGCCCACCACCGGTATCTCGGCGGCCATCAGCTCGGCGGCAAAGGCGTGCTCTTCGGCGATCTGTTCATCGGTCCAGCGGTCTGGCCGGTAAAACTTGGCCACCACGACATCGCCCGCCAGGTCGGCGTCACCCACGGGGCTCTCAAGATGGATCTGGTACACCCGGTTCTCGTAGCTCGAAAGCGCCATCAGGCGGCCGTCGCCCAGCAAACCGACGCTGGCCAGCGCATCGAGCACCACATCGGGGGTCAATGTCTCGTACGCGTGCAGTGTTGCGTGCGCCTCGGCCTTGTGTTTTTCTGTCATGCCCTGATTGTCGGCGCAGATGAAGGCGCACTGCCAGCAAGGGCATGTAAACGCCTGTTCCCGGATAAAAAGTCCTGTATCCCAATAGCGACACGCGCAAGCAGCTATAAAAAATATAGCACCTGCAAATAGAGCAAAAGAATCAGGGTTGCAGGATGTGGCCGGTGCGCGGGTCGCCTTTGCCGGCCAGCACTTCCTGGTAGGCCGCTTGCACCGCAGTCTGCCCGGCATGCCGCTGGGCGATGAGCCAGGGTGTTTTTGCGCCCGTCACCTGCTGTGTGAAATCCCGCCAGGCGTGCACCAGCTGCTTTCCAAAGCCTTCTTCACCCCAGTCGGTGATGCGTTTTTTGACCTGCGAAGGCGCAAAGAACAGTAGGGGCCTGGGGCCGGGCAAGTCCCTGGCGCTCCCTTTGGCGGCCAGGTCATCAACATGCGTGCCGCCTATCGAGCAGTTATAGCGAAGCTGGTCAAAGCGTGCATGAATACGTTGTCGCAGGTTCGCGCTGCCCGCGAAGTCGACGTACACGCAAGCGGTGTCCGCGGCTATGGCATCGAGTTGCTCATACGTCACCACGCGGCTGTAGCATCCCAGGCTTTCACAAAACGCGACGTTGGCTGGCGACGTGAGGGCGATCACCTCAACGCCCGGCCGCTTGGCCAATTGGAAAGCCGTGCCGTACGCCGTTTTGCTGGAAGCGCTGGACAGCAGCATGGCATTGGCACCGAAGAAGCCGTTGTCTGCCAGGAAGTCATCAATCAGGAACGAAGTAATGAACAGCGGCCGCAGCAGCGACTGCACATCTTCGGTGGCCGGGTCGTAAAACGGGTCCGTGCTGCAGCGCATGTACTGGTTGTAGGCCACCGGCAGGGCCCGCCGGTGCGCGGCGCCGTCGAAGAAACCGGCCGGTGTCACGCGGGCCAGTTGCAGCACCAGCTCGCTGGCCATGGGGTAATAGCCGTAAAACTTCTCCCCCACAGTCACGCCTTCGCATTGCGATTCCGCCACCGTGGCAAATCCCCAGACGGGGATGCAGCCCCAGCCGTCTTCCCCGGTCGGGAAAAATTGCCAGTAGCTCATCGCCTCGCCAAAGGCCGCGTAGGTGATGTTGTTGGACGTCAACGCAAATGATTCGATGCCGAGCCGCACCTGGCCGGGCGTGAGCGGCAAATGCGCATCGGTGTGCCAGCGGGTTTCGGAAAGGGCGTCTTTTCGGACCTGGAAGGAGCTTGTGAGGGCGGTGTCGTTCATGCACAGCACCCTAAATGAAACGGCCCGCSGGTTCAACACCGGCGGGCCGCCTTGGTGACAGTGATGTCGATTACTTCAGAGTGATCACAACGTCGATATTGCCGCGGGTCGCGTTCGAGTAAGGGCAGACCTGGTGCGCTGCGTCCACCAGGGCTTGTGCAGCCGCGCGGTCCATGCCGGGCAGGGTGATGTCCAGGCGCACGGCGATGCCGTAGCCGTTCGGGATCTTGCCGAGGTCAACGCTGGAGTCGATGGAAACGTCTGCAGGCACGTCGATCTTCTTCATGCCGCCAACAGCCTTCATCGCGCCGATGAAGCAGGCTGCATAGCCTGCGGCGAACAGCTGCTCGGGGTTGGTGCCGGTGCCGGCGGTGCCGGGCGAGCTCAGCGTGACGTCCAGGCGGCCGTCGTCGGTCTTGGACTTGCCGTCACGGCCGCCGGTGGTGTGGGCGTGGGCGGTGTAGAGAACTTTTTCGAGTGTGGTCATGGTGGTTTCCTTTGGAGAATGCCCCGAAGCGGGACGGGTTAAAAAAACAGAAATGGATGTGTCAGGCCGTGAGGCGCTGGCGGAACGACTGGACTTGCTGCGTCAGCGAAACCAGCTCGGGGACAGAACATTGGGTGGCGCTCATGATGCAGCCCGGAATCTTGGCGGCCCTGGCCTTGAGCTTGCGGCCCGCGGCCGTCAGCATGATGTGAACGCGGCGCTCGTCTTCCACCGCACGGATGCGCGAAACCAGCCCGGCCGATTCCATGCGCTTGAGCAGCGGTGTCAGCGTGCCCGAGTCCAGGTACAGACGTTCGCCAAGCTCCGAGACCGTCAGGCCGTCTTGTTCCCACAGCACCAGCATCGCGAGGTATTGCGGATAGGTGAGGCCCATCTCTTCAAGCAGGGGCTTGTACAGCTTGGTCATGGCCAAAGAGGTGGAATACAGCGCAAAACACAACTGGTTGTCCAGCTGCAGCATGGCGTCAGTGGCATTCGCGGTGTCGGTTTTGTTCGGCATGGGTTGAATTATAGCGAGCAATTGAATTGTGTGCAAGTTAATTGTTTCGGGATGTTCCGTCTGGCGTTTTTCAGGGGCTTTGTAGCGGGGCTGCCGGCAACGAGGGCGCGCCACTAAACTTGAGAGCATGCAAATCCCCCGTACCGCGCCCGCCGCAAAACCACCCAAGAGTGGCGGCAAGCCCGCGCCCGCTCCGCAAGTCATTGAAGAACTCCGCCCGGGCCAGTCGATCGAGCTGCTCAAGGAGCTGCACATCCTCACGCGTGAGGGCAAGCTCAACCAGGACACCCGGCGCAAGCTCAAACAGGTTTATCACCTGTACCAGTTCATTGAGCCCCTGCTCAATGAGGTGGCGGCAGAGAAAGCTGCCTTCACCCTGGCCGACCACGGCGCCGGCAAGTCCTACCTGGGCTTCATCCTGTATGACCTGTTTTTTAATGTCGCGCACCACGGCGAAAAAACTGCGGGCCATGTTTACGGCATTGAAACGCGCGCCGAGCTTGTCGAGAAGTCTCGCGCGCTGGCCCAGCGGCTGGGATTTGCGCGCATGTCGTTCCTGAACCTCTCGGTGCAGGAGGCCACCAATTCGGCCGAACTCCCGCCCACTGTGGACATCGTCACCGCCCTGCATGCCTGCGACACCGCCACCGATGACGCCATTGCTTTCGGCCTGGCCAAAAACGCCCGCCACATGGTGCTGGTGCCGTGCTGCCAGGCTGAAGTGGCTGGCGTGCTGAAGAAAAGCCGTGCGCTGTCGCTGTCCCGCACGCCGCTGGCCGAGCTCTGGCGGCACCCGTTGCACACGCGCGAATTCGGCAGCCAGATCACCAATGTGCTGCGCTGCCTGCAGCTCGAAGCCCATGGCTACCAGGTCACCGTGACCGAGCTCGTGGGCTGGGAGCATTCGATGAAGAATGAACTCATTCTTGCCAGCCGGCCCGCGCAGCCGCAGGCCGGCAAAACCCGTGCCGCCCAGACGCGTTTGCGTGAGGTGCTTGAGGAACTAGGCCTGGGTGAGCTGACCGCCCGTTTTGCGGTGCAAGCCGAGCCAGCCTAGAAGCCTAAAGCAGGGCGGGGGCTTCGCTGCGGCGTTCTGCCGCCAGCACGCGTATGGTGGCGATCAGCTGGTGTTGTGCTTCGCTGGGCACCATGTCGGCGCGCAGCGTCAACCCCACCAGCTCTTCGGTGCCCGCCATGCTGACGGGCAGGCGAACCAGCGTTCCCTTGTCCAGGTCCGGCCGCACGGCCCCCAGCGGCGCCAGCCAGACGGCGTCGCTTTGCAACGTGTAGCCGCGTGCGATGGACACCGACAGCGTTTCGACCAGGCGTACGGGCGGCGGCAGGCCGCGTGTGAGGAAAAAGCTGTCGGCGCTATGGCGTATGGCCGTGCCCTGCGTGGGCAATATCGTGGTGAAGCCCTGCAAGCCGGCCAGCGCATCCCCCTTGTGTTCTGCCTTGCGTCCGGCCTGCGCCAGCAAGGGGTGGCCGGGGCGTACCGCAAGCACCAGCGGATCTGCATACAGGTGTTCAAACGTCAGGCCCACCATGTGCGCCGGCTCGGCAAACCGTCCGATCACCAGGTCCAGCTCGCGTTGCCGCAGGCTGGCCAGCAGCGCGGGGTTGGCGCCGGTTTCGATGCGCAGGCTGGTGTGCGCCCCCGGCCCTGTTTGGGCCTCCTGCCGCGCCAGCAGCAAGGGCATCAGCCACGGCGCCACGGTGGGCAGCACACCGATGGCGATCACCGCGCTGCCCTGCCGCCGTGTCTGCGCGACGCTGGCGACGGCTTCGCGCAGCGCGCTCACGCTGGCGCCGGCATGCCGCATAAAGGCTTCGCCTTCGCGTGTGGGCACGGCGCCCTTGCGCCCGCGCTCAAACAGCCGCACCGCCAGCAGGCCCTCCAGTTCTTTCAGCGTTTTGGACACCGCGGGTTGCGTGATGGCCAGCACGTCGGCGGCTTTTTGCAGGCTGCCGTGCTGCGCCACCGCCAGGAAGCACTGCAGGTGCCGGTATTTGATGCGCTCATCGACCATGTGCCGATTTGACCATTTGGTTATGGATAAGTCGAGAAAATGTCAATATACATAACCATTGAGGCCGATTAAAGTCATGTCAGCGCAGAAAAGCGCGCCTGCTACAGGGCGCCAGCGCATGCAACCCCTGGAGACACGATGACCGCCGACCTGAACAACAGCTTTCTGGCCCCCCGCGACTGGACCAGCCATTCGCCCCATATTTATCCCGGCTACAAATCCACGCTGCTGCGCGGCCCCAAGCAGCCGCTGGTGCCCATCAAGCAGGCGCTCGCGCAACTCAACGCGCCGGTTTACGGCGCCGGGCAGTTCGGCCCGCTCGACAACGACCTGACCAAAAACGCCGTGATGAATGGCGACCCCCTCGGTGAACGCATCATCGTCACCGGCCGCGTGCTGGACGAGGACGGCCGCCCCGTGCGCAACACGCTGGTGGAAGTCTGGCAGGCCAACGCGGCAGGCCGTTACGTGCACAAGGTCGACCAGCACGACGCACCGCTGGACCCGAACTTCCTGGGCGCCGGCCGCTGCATGACGGACAACGAAGGCCGCTACAGCTTCAAGACCATCAAGCCCGGCGCGTACCCGTGGGGCAATCACCCCAACGCGTGGCGGCCGCAGCATATTCATTTCTCGCTGTTTGGCGATTACTTTGCCAGCCGCCTGGTCACGCAGATGTATTTCCCCGGTGACCCGCTGCTGGGCTACGACCCCATGTACATGGGCGCGCCCGAAAGCGTGCGCGAACTGATGGTTTCCAAATTCAGCCTCGACGTGACCCAGGCCGACTACGCGCTGGGCTATGTGTTCGACATCGTGTTGCGCGGCCCCAAAGCCACGCGTTTTGAATAAGCGGCAGGAAGACAACACCATGACGACTACAAGCCCACTTAAACAAACTCCTTCGCAGACTGTCGGCCCCTTCTTTGCCTACGGCCTTACGCCTACGCAATACGGCTACGACCTTAAAAGCCTGTTCACGCCCGTGCTGGCACAGCCCACCGCGAAAGGCGAGCACATCCGCATTACCGGCCAGGTGTTTGACGGCGCCGGCAATGCCGTGATGGACGCGATGGTCGAGATCGCCCAGCCCGACGGCAGCGGCCAGCCCATTGCTTCAGTGTCCGACGCCGAAGCGCGCGGCTTCACCGGCTTTGGCCGCTGCGGCACCGGCACTTTGCCGCAAAGCCACTACGAGTTCTTCACCGTCAAGCCCGGTGCCGCAGCGGGGCAGGCACCCTTCATCAACGTTTGCGTCACCATGCGCGGCCTCCTGGTGCACACCTTCACGCGTATCTACTTTGATGACGAGGTGGACGCCAATGCCAAAGACGCCGTGCTGGCCAGCGTGCCGGCCGAACGGCGCAACACGCTGGTTGCCCAGCGCAGCATGACGGGCGCCGGGCCGGTCTACCGCTTCGACATCCGCATGCAGGACAGCGCAGCCGGCAGGGAGACTGTGTTTTTCGATCTGTGATGGGGCGGATTAAGGGTCTCCCCTTAATGCTATCAATTAGATAGCTGGCTGCGCTTGTTCCTATTGGCCTGCAGCCTTCTTCCATATAAAAACTGCCCGAAAGGCGACAGCCTGCCGCCATGAAGGTTGTTACGCGCGTCGGTGTACAGGCGCGGCCCGCCCGCGCTATAAAACAGGCCATCACCTTCAAGAGGCCTGCCATGACCATTCACCTGGACCACTTCATCGTATCGGCGCGAGACAAGGTGGCTTCTGCCAAACTTCTGGCAGAGCTGCTCGGYGTTCCGTGGGCTGAAACCACCATCGGGCCCTTCTCAGCCGTCTACATCAACGAAGGCCTGACGCTGGACTTCATCGATACCGATGAAGAATTTCCTGTCGAGCACTTCTGCTTTCGCGTAAGCGACCAGGAGTTCGATGCCATCCTGGCGCGCATCCAGGCAGCCGGCATTGAATACCGCAGCTCGGTGCGCGGCCCCATGGACATGCAGGTCAGCACGTACCTTGGCGGCAAGGGCATCTACTGGAACGAGCCTGAGGGGCATCAGTGGGAGATGCTGACGGTAAGTTATGCGCGGCAGGCTCGCTGATGCTGTAAATGCAGTGCGAAGCGCGACAGATGCAGCAGGGGGGCGCATGAGCGGTGATAAACTGCCGCACCCAAAACAGGTGAGAAAACCACAAGCATGCCGAACTGCGACTTCTACGCTCTGAAGCCCGACCTGGAAATTGTTCTCGACTTTGTTTTTGAAAAAGCGGGTTGCCGTGTTTTTGAAAAATACTCGGAATATGGAAAAGCGTTGTCCGAGTTTCGATCCGTCGCTGAACTGAAAGGGCACCATCCGTTAGGTTACTGCCGCGGCAATTCACCCTCGGTTCTCTTGATGCTGTTGCCTGAATCTGCCGGTGAGCTTGTGGTGGAGCAGATACCCAAAGAGCTGATCCGTCCTGATGAGCCTGTGCGTTTTGCCGCCGGTGGGTGGGGCCTGATATCCCTGCAGCTGGGAGGCGAATCCCCAACGGGCATTGTTGCGTCCTGTACAAACCACAATTCCGAGAAACGCGCCATGAAGTGGCGTGAGACCTATGAAGATGTATATGGCCCCCCCTCAGCCTGGGATTGGGCTCTTGTGGAAAGTACCTCTCGCAGGATTAATTCTTTTATCCGGAAGGTTGGGGCTACCAAGCTAGGTGCACGACCGGTCTTGCCGGCAGCAGCGGCGTCGGGTATGTCGCTTGATACGTTATGACGCCGGGCGCTTCACCCATGTGACCATGGTGCCCTTACCCGCCCTGGCTTCGCCCGGAGCTCAGTCACCCTCGCCGTAATCATGGTCCGGGTGGTTGATGGTCCCCAGCTTCCAGTAGCCACGGCCCACAATGCTGCTGCGTTCCACACCCAGCTCCTCATTCAGCAACTGGCGTAGTCGGCGCATGGCCGCCGCCTCGCAGGCCAGGTAAATGCGCGTGCCGGGTGCGGGTGCGCCGGCTTTGCGCAACGCGGCTTCCAGTGCCTGGCCGGCCTTGTTGTTGTCGGCGCCACGGGCGACCCATTGGGCATTCACTTTGGCGGTGCTTTGCAGCGGGCGCTCTTCAGCTGCATCCACCACTTCGACAAGCACCTGAACTTGCGCGCTCGCGGGCAAGCTGGCCAGGATGGTTTCAAACGCGGGCAAGGCGCTGTCGTCACCGATCAAAAAATGCGCAGGCGCATCCCGCTGAACTTTGTAGCCAGGGCCGGGGCCCATCAGAAACAGCACCTGGCCCGGTTGCGCCTGGGCGGCCCAGGTAGATGCGGGGCCGTCGCCGTGCAACACAAAGTCGACATCGACCTCATGCATATCGTTGCGCACCGCCAGCGGTGTGTAAGTGCGCATGGACTTTGCCCGCGGGCCGTCGGGCAGCGGGCGGTCGGGCTCGGTCTGGCCCGGCTCTGGAAAGATCAGCTTCATGTAGCTGGCCGGGTCGGCCACCTCAAAGCCTTCCAGTTCGGCGCCCTGCAGCGTGATGCGGCGCATCAGCGGGCTCAGGGTCTGCACGCGGGTAACCTGCACGCGCCGCGGTGGACGGCGCTTGCGCGGTGCAGCCTCGGGCGAAGGGGATGCAGCTGTGGACTCTGGAGCAGCGGCCGGGTTGATGGGGGGCATGGTGTCTTTCAGGGCGGTGCTTCGCACCGCAAAGGTTAAGAGGGTTAAAGCTAATTGAGAATAATTATCATCTGATTGCAATGGGCTGGTGGTTTGCAGGGGGAAAGACTGGCATGCGTCCTACTTGGTGGCCAGATTTGCTGCAGTAGAGTCAGAACGAAGTCAAAAGCGAGCGCAAAAAAGACACGCGCAGGCTGGTCCCGGGTCCAGGGCCTTCGGCCTCTCGGCGTTCTACTTTCTGCATTCCCCTCCAATTGCCACTTCATCTCGCTTCCTCTCACTTGCCCTCACTTCATTCCGCGTATGGCCATCCCTGGAACTCCCGTTTCTCCCTTGACAACCGGGTCAGGCTGCAAGGCTGCGGCGAGCAAGGAGGCCACTGAATGAACCTCGCAGAACTCCTTTCCTGGGCGGACGACTCTTCGCTGCACGTGCTGCTGGCAGCCTGCGTCAGCGTTGCCCTGGCGCTGGTGGTGCACACCATCGGCGCGGCCGTTGTCCTGCGCCTGACGCGCTCCATGCCGGTGATGGCCAAAGTCGCCGAACAGTGCCGCTCCCCCGTGCAGGTGCTGCTGCCCCTGATTGCCCTGCAGGCGGTCTGGCATGGTGCGCCGGATACCTTTCCGCTGATCAGCGGCGTGCGCCACGCCAATGGCCTGTTGCTGCTGGCCGCGTTGACCTGGGCGGGCATGCGCGCGGCGCGCGGGGCCGCGATGGGCGTGATCAGCCTGCACCCGGTGGATGTGGAAGACAACCTCAACGCCCGCCGCATCCACACGCAGACCCGCATGCTGGCCCGCACCGCCATGTTCATCGTGCTGTTGACCGGCCTGGCCCTGATGCTGATGACCTTTCCGGGTGCCCGCCAGTTCGGCGCCAGCCTGCTGGCGTCGGCAGGCGTGGCGGGCCTGGTGATCGGTATGGCAGCCCGGCCCGTGTTCAGCAACCTGATCGCCGGGCTGCAACTGGCGCTGGCGCAGCCCATACGCCTTGACGACGTGCTCATCGTGCAGGGCGAATGGGGCCGGGTGGAGGAGATCACCGGCACCTATGTGGTGCTGAAAATCTGGGACGAGCGCCGGCTGATCATTCCGCTGCAGTGGTTCATCGAGAACCCGTTCCAGAACTGGACGCGCACCGGCGCGCAAATCATTGGCACTGTCTTTCTCTGGGTTGACTACCGCATGCCCCTGGCCCCGCTGCGCGAGACGGCGCGGCGCACCTGCGAGGAAGCGCCCGAGTGGGACAAGCGGCTGTGCCTGTTGCAGGTGGTGGAGTCAGGCGAGCGCAGCATGCAGCTGCGGGTGCTGGTAACGTCCGCCAACTCCAGCCTGAACTGGGACTTGCGCTGCAAGGTGCGCGAGGCGCTGGTGGACTTCATGCAGCGCGAATACCCGCAGCACCTGCCGCTGGTGCGTACGGAATCGGCCGAGTCGCGGCAGCTGGCGGAGCTGCCGGCGGGCGGAGCTCCTGCCGATCAGGCCGGCGAGATCAGGCGGCCTTGAGTTCGCTGGGCCGCTGGCGATCGGCCGCGCAGTGCATGAAGTCGTGGCTGTCAATCAGCGGAAAGCTTTTGGCGTCCGGCAACTGGTAGTGCCACCATTCGTTGGGGTGGTGCACAAAGCCCGCTTCCAGCATGACCGTGAGCAGCCGCATGCGGTTGACCTGTATGGCGACGGGGTGTGCCGGGTGAAAGTGATGGGACCCGTGCGTCATGGTGTCGACCGGCGTGCCCATGTCCAGCTCCTGCCCGTCGGGCCCCAGCAGCGTCACATCAAGCGCCACGCCCCGCGTGTGGTTGGAGCCCTTGGCCGGATCGGCGATGTAGGCGGGGTTGGGCGCCACGGCCCAAAGTGCCTCCTGCGCTTCCTGCGGCCTGAAGGCATCGAAAATCTTGAGCTGAAAGCCCATGCTTTTCGCGGCCGTGATGGCTTTGCGCAGGCCGGCGTCTGCCTGCGGATGCAAGAAGCAAAGCGGGCTGTCGTAAATCACCTGGCCGGTGAAGTTGTTGGTGCCTGCGTAGATCAGGTCGATCACCACACCATGGCTGGCTTCTGTGACGGGAACGAGTGGTGAAAGATTTTCCATGGGCAGGTATGTTTATAAAAAATAAGGCTGTAAGCCAATGGGGTCGTGCGCAAGCAGCTACCAAAAGTATAGCAACTGGCGGGTCTACTGGAACGCGACTTCCGAAAAGCTGCGCAGCTTGCGGCTGTGCAGCTGCGTGATGCCTTCGGCGCGCAGCAGCTCGATGGCGCGTATGCCAATGCGCAGGTGCTGGTCGACGCGCTCGCGGTAGAAGTGGTTGGCCATGCCGGGCAACTTGATCTCGCCGTGCAGCGGCTTGTCGCTCACGCACAGCAGGGTGCCGTAGGGCACGCGAAAGCGAAAACCATTGGCGGCAATCGTTGCGCTTTCCATGTCCAGCGCCACGGCGCGGCTCTGGCTGAAGCGGCGCTGCGGCTGGTTGCCCGGCAGCAGCTCCCAGTTGCGGTTGTCGGTGGATGCCACCGTGCCGGTGCGCATGATGCGCTTGAGGTCGGGGCCCACGGCGTGGGTCACGTCGGCCACGGCTTTTTCCAGCGCGACCTGGATTTCCGCCAGCGCCGGGATGGGCACCCACAGCGGCAGCTCTTCGTCCAGCACATGGTCTTCACGCACATAGCCGTGGGCCAGCACGTAGTCGCCCAGCTGCTGGCTGTTGCGCAGGCCGGCGCAGTGGCCCAGCATGATCCAGGCGTGCGGGCGCAGCACGGCGATGTGGTCGGTGATGTTTTTGGCATTGGCCGGGCCCACGCCGATGTTGACCATGGTGATGCCGGTGCGGTCGGCGCGCAGCAGGTGGTAGCCCGGCATCTGCGGCAGGCGCGGCGGTTGGACGCCGAGCTCATCGCCGGACTCGGCGGGCAGGCCGGTGCGCCGGGTCACCACATTGCCGGGCTCGATGAAGGCGGTGTATTCGCTGTGGGGGTCGGCCATGGCTTCATGGCCCAGGCGCACGAATTCGTCAATGTAGAACTGGTAGTTGGTGAACAGTACGAAGTTCTGGAACCAGTGCGGAGAGGTGCCCGTGTAGTGGCGCAGCCGCTGCAGCGAATAGTCGACGCGCGCCGCCGTGAAGAGCGACAGCGGCTGCGGCTCGCCGGGCAGGGGTTCGTAGGTGCCGTTGGCAATGCCGTCGTCCATGGCGGCCAGGTCGGGCAGGTCGAACACATCGCGCATCAGCATGCGGCGCGCCGCATCCATGTTGCCTTCGATGTGGTCGTTCTCGGCAAACGAGAAATGGATCGGGATGGGCTGCGTGCTGGTGCCGATTTCCAGTTCCACGTCGTGGTTCTGCATCAGCAGGCGGAACTGCTCCAGGTAGTAGTTGCCGTAAAGGTCAGGCCGGGTCAGCGTGGTCTCAAAACGGCCGGGGCCGGCCACAAAACCAAAGCTCAGCTGCGAGATGTCGGGTGTTTCCAGGATGGCCCGGGCCACCGTGTCGGTGTGGATGCGTACGAAGGGGTAACACGCGCGGACGTGGCCGGGCAGGGTCTCGCCGGCCACATAGCGCTGCATCGCATCGCGCAGGTGGGAAATCTGCTGGTCATAAATGGCGCGCACTTGCGCCAGTGCGGCGGCTGGGTCCCGGTAGCGGGTGGGGGCAATGAAGGGCGGCAGGTAGGGCATCAAAAACCTTGTTTTTATGGCGAGGGATGAAGCGGGTGTCTGCGCAAAGCGTAGCACCGTATGGCTACACATCATTGTGCGGCAAGCGCCACGCACACCCTAGAATGCCCGGATGAAACACCACAAACCCTTGGGGTACCTGCACGCGCTGGCGGTCTTGCTGGGCGCCCTGTGCCTGCAGGCGGCCCAGGCGCAAGCCCCGGCGCCGGGCCGCGCCCCGCAGGCACCGGCCGCCGCACCGGCACAGATCTCCCGCGACGCGCAGCGCGCCTACGAAACCACACGCGACAAACTGGTGCAGATCCGCACCCTGCTGCGCAATTCCAACACACAGGCCAGCGTGGGTTCGGGGTTTTTTGTCTCGGCCAACGGGCTCATCATCACCAACTTCCATGTGGCCAGCCAGCTGGCCCTGGAGCCCGAGCGCTACCGCGGCGTTTACGTGCCGGTGGACGGCAAGGAAGCCGAAGTCGAGTTGCTGGCCTTTGACGTGCGCAACGACCTGGCCCTGCTGCGCGTGAAGACGCCGGCCACCGGCATGCCGCAGCTGGCTTTTCGGGGCGCCGACAGGCCCCTGGCGCGGGGCGAACGCATTTATTCACTGGGCAATCCGCTGGACATCGGTTTTGCCGTGACGGAGGGCACCTACAACGGCCTGGTGCAGCGCAGCTTTTACCCGCGCATCTTTTTCGGCGGTGCACTCAACCCCGGCATGAGCGGCGGCCCCGCGCTGGACGACGCCGGCCAGGTGGTCGGTGTCAACGTGTCCAAGCGGCTGGACGGCGACCTGTTGAGTTTCCTGATTCCCGCCGAATTCGCCCAGGCATTGTTGGCAAAGGCCGCTTCGGCCAAGCCCATTACCAAACCGGCGCATGCCGAGGTCGCGCGCCAGCTGGGCGAGCACCAGGCACTGCTGACGCAAAAGTTCACCGCGGTGCCGCTCACCGCGCAAAAACACGGCGGCTACAGCGTGCCCGTGCCCGATGACGCGCTGGCCCGCTGCTGGGGCCGCGGTCGCGAGCCTGACTTCAAGGCCTTCGACCTGGAGCGCACCGACTGCCAGATCGACAGCCATGTGTTCGCGGGCGACTTCAACACCGGCTACATCCGCCTGCGCTACGAAGCCTACAACGCGCCCAAGCTGGGCCCTTTGCGTTTCGCCGTCATGTATTCGCAAAGCTTCGGCAATGAGTACTTCTCTACCCGGGGTTCGCGCAAGGCCACGCCGGCCGAGTGCTCGGAACGCTTCGTCGAAACGGGCGGCATGCCCATGCGCGCCGTGGTGTGCATGAGTGCTTACCGCAAGCTGCCGGGCCTGTATGACGTGTCGGTGCTGACCATGTCCGTCAACCAGTCCACCCGCGGTGTGCAGGGGCGAATGGACGCGCAGGGCGTGAGCTTTGACAACGGCCTCAAGCTGGTCGCGCATTACCTGGGCGGTTTTAAATGGGAGGCCGCACCATGAGCGCCGGCAATCTCGCCTTGCTGCAGGCTACCGACCGCAATGGCGCGCTGGTGGGCCGCCTTGACGTGCGCCACTGGCCCGTGACTGTGGGCCGCGCGCTCACAGCCGACCTGGTGCTGGATGACAGCCATGTGGCGGCTGAACATTTGCGCATAGACCGCACGCCGGAAGGTGAAGTGACCGTGGAGGTGCTGGACACGGCCAATGGCGTGGCGCTGAACCGCGCGCAGCATGCCCGAAACACGCAGTTCAGCTGGCCCGCCGGAGAGGCCCTGACCCTGGGCCGGCTGAAACTGGGCCTGCGTCTGGCGGAAGCGCCGGTGCCTGCGGAAGAGCCCCTGCCGCACTTTCCGTGGCGCACCACCGGCTGGACCCTGCTGGCGCTGGCAGCCATGCTGGCGCTGGTAGTGGGGCAATCGTGGCTGACCTTGACCGAGCCGTCGCAGCTGGCGCGGCAATTGCCCGGGCTGATGGCGATGGTGGCCATGGCGATTACCGTGTGGGCGGGGCTGTGGGCCCTGGCCACCAAGCTTTTTACCGGCCACCTGCAGTTCTGGCGCCATGTCCGGATTGCCTGCACAAGTTCGGTGGCGATACAGCTGGTGGCCACGCTGGCCGGCCTGCTGGCTTTCATGTTCTCGCTCGAAAGCCTTGCACGTTTTGAGACGCCGCTGCTCTTGCTGGGTGCGGCCGCTGCCATCTATGTGCACCTGACGGTCATCGTGCCGCAGCGCCGCCGCGGGCTCGCGGGCCTGGTGGCCGGCGTGGCCGTGCTGGGCATCGTCGCCATGCTGGGCACCAACTGGCTGCAGAACAAGCGGCTGTCCAACAAGCTCTACATGTCCACCCTCTACCCGCCGTCCCTGCGCATGGCGCCGGCGGTGCCCCTGGCGCAGTTCCTGGGGGAAGCCGGCACCATCCGCCAGCGTCTGGACGAACGCCTGAAAGACCGCGAGCCGGATTCAGATACGCCTGACGATCCTGACACTGACTGACATGTCATGGCCGCCAGCGCATCGGGTTGTCGCAGATCCTGCACTGAACTGGCCGTGAAATGCGTTGCTAGTCCTTGACCGGTTCGCGCATGGTCACGAACTCCTCGGCGACGGTTGGGTGGATGCCGATGGTGCTGTCAAAAATCGCCTTGGTCGCGCCGGCTTTCATGGCCACGGCAAAGCCCTGCACGATTTCGCCGGCGTCCGGCCCCACCATGTGCAGGCCGACCACGCGGTCGGTGGCGTCTTCAACCAGCAGCTTCATGAGCGTGCGTTCGGTGCTGCCGCTCAGCGTGTGCTTGAGGGCCTTGAAGTCGGCGCGGAACACCGTGACCTTGCCGAACTTCGCGCGCGCGTCGGCCTCTGAATAGCCCACGGTGCCGATGTTGGGGTGGGTGAAGACAGCGGTCGGCACAAATTCATAACTCATGCTGCGCGGCTTCTTGCCGGCGGCCGGCCCGAAGAGCTGGTCCACCACCACCATGGCTTCGCCCAGCGCCACGGGTGTCAGCTGCATGCGCGCCGTCACGTCGCCCAGCGCATAGATGGACGGCACCGAGGTCTGGTAGTGCGCATTGACCTGGATCGCACCGGCCGCGTTGACGGCCACGCCGGCGGCTTCAAGGCCGATGCCATTCGCATTGGGAATCCGGCCCGTGGCGTAGAGCACGGTGTCCACCTCCAGGCTGCCGCCGTCCTTGAGCGTCACCTGCAGGCCCGAGCCGGTTTTGGCAATGGCGGAAACCTCCGCCCCCAGCTTCAGGGTGATGCCGGTCTTGGCCATCTCGGCAGCAACAAAGCGCCGCACATCGTCGTCGAACCCCGTGAGCAGCATGTCGCGGCGATGCACCTGGGTGACCTGTGAGCCCAGCCCGTTGAAGATCGAGGCGAATTCGCAGGCGATGTAACCGCCGCCCACCACCAGCAGGCGCTTCGGGAAGGGGTTGAGGTCGAACATGTGGTCGGAAGTCACCACATGCTCGCGTCCCGGAAGGGCTGGCACCGTGGCGGTGCCGCCTGTGGAGATCAGGATGTGTCTGGCCGTGAATTTTTTGTCATCGACCTCGACGGTGTGCGCGTCCACCAGCCGGGCCCAGCCGGTGATGATCTTCACGCCAGCGCTTTCAAGCAGCTGCAGGTAGATACCGTTGAGCCGCGAAATCTCGCGGGCACGGTTGGCCTTGAGCGTGTCCCAGTTGAACACTGGCGCCTCACCGGCCCAGCCGAAACCGCGCGACTCTTCAAAGCTGTCCCCGTAGTGAGCGGCATAGCTGTAGAGTTTTTTGGGAATGCAGCCCACGTTCACGCAGGTGCCGCCCATGGCCGCGAACTCGGCAAGGCCCACGCGCGCTCCGCGCTGGGCCGACATGCGCGCGGCGCGCACACCACCGCTGCCGCCGCCGATCACAAAAAGGTCGAAGTCAAAAGTTTGCATGCGCTGTCCTTGTTCTGCTGTTTACTGCCTGCTGGCCGTTGTTCTTTTTCGGGTGCCTGGATCCCGGTCCTCAAGACTGGAATTCCCGGAGCTCTTTTTTCATCCACTCAATGAACACCCGCGTGCGCATGGGCAGCAGCCGGGCGTGCGGGTAAACAATGTTGATCGGCCGGGGCGGCGGCTCGAAATCCTCCAGCACGGTGCGCAATTGTTTGTTCTTTAAAAACGGCGCCACCTGGTAGGACAAAAACGAACCGAATCCCGCACCCGCCGCGCAGGCCGCCACGGCCGGTGCGATCTGGTTGAACTCCAGATTACCACTGACGGCAAGCCGAAGCGGCCGGCCCTGGTCCATGAACGGGCCCCATGTGGGGGCATGGTCCGTCAGTCGCACGCAGTTGGCCTTGAGCAGGTCCTTGGGGTGTTTGGGTACACCGTGGCGGCGAACCCAGGCCGGGCTGGCCACCACGAGGCGGCGTATGTGGCCCACGTTCTGCGCCACCAGGCTGGAGTCTTCGGGCTCGCCGATGCGTATGCCCACATCGATGCCTTCCTCAAGCAGGTTGACCACGCGGTCCAGCAGCACCATGGAGCAGTGCATCTTCTCGTACTGCTGCACAAAGCGGGTGACGGCCGGCGCCACATGCATCTGGCCGAACAGCATGGGGGCGGTAATGGTCAGGTGGCCCGCAGGTTCGGCTGCATCGGCGGTCAGTGCCGCTTCAGCGTCTGCAAGTGTGGACAGGACTTGCCGGCAGCTTTCGAGGTGGCGCCGGCCTTCCTCGGTCAGTGAGATGCGGCGCGTCGTGCGGTTGAAGAGGCGCACGCCCAGCTGTGCCTCAAAGCCGGCCAGCGTGCGCACCATCGCCGGCAATGAAGATTCCATGACCTGGGCGGCGGCGGTGAGGCTGCCTTGTTCGGCAATGTGGATAAAGGCCTGCATGGCCCGGAGTTTGTCCATGGCGACATGCTACGCCTGTTTCGGAGATTCATCCATTTAACGGATTAGTTAAATGCCTTCAGAGCCATTTATTCAGAATAACGGTTCAAACAGAATCCAGTTCCGAAAGCAAGATTTTTCAACCTGTCGAAAGCCCACCATGAGCACACCCGCCGCCAAAGCCCAGCCCGCCCAGCCCATACGCCTGTACCGCGTCGCCATCTCGGGCCATTCGCACCGGGTGGAACTGTTTCTCTCGCTGCTGGGCCTGCCCTTTGAGCGCATCGAGATCGACCTGGCCACCAAAGGACACAAGACGCCGGCCTTCCTGGCCATGAACGCTTTCGGCCAGGTGCCGGTGATCCAGGACGGTGAAGTCACGCTGGCTGATTCCAACGCCATCCTGGTCTACCTCAACGCACGCTACGCACCGGATGCCGAGCAGTGGCTGCCGCGCGACCCGCTGGCCGCCGCCGCGGTGCAGCGTTGGCTGTCAGTCGCGGCCGGGCAGCTTGCCTATGGCCCGGCCGCGGCGCGCGTCATCCAGCTGTTCAAGCGGCCGGAAAGCCCCGAAGCCATCGAGCGCGCGCATGCCCTGTTCGCGGTGATGGAGCAGCAACTGGGCCAGTCAGCTTTTCTCGCGGGCAGCACCCCCACGCTGGCCGACATCGCCAACTACAGCTATTCGGCCCATGCGCCCGAAGGCAAGGTTTCGCTGGAAGCCTACCCGCGCATACGCGCCTGGCTGGCCCGCATCGAGGCCTTGCCGCGCTTTGTGCCCATGGTCAGGACGCCGATAGGGCTGGCCGCATGAGCGCTGCCACTTTCCACGAAGGCGAGCGCGCCGCGCAAGCGCGCGTGGGCGCGGCCGTGCGCGCGCGCATGGCGGAGATCGGCCCGCGCGTGATCCGCGACTTCATGCCCGACCAGCACCGCGAGTTTTTTGAGCAGCTGCCTTTTGTGGTCGCCGGTACGGTGGACGCGAGCGGCCAGCCCTGGGCCTCAGTGCTGGCCCAGCCGCCGGGCTTTATCCATTCGCCCGATGCGCACCATCTGCTGTTGCGCGCCCAGCCGCTCGCGGGCGACCCTCTGCAAGAGACCTTGGGCGATGGGGCGCCGATAGGTCTGCTGGGCATCGAGCCGCACACGCGCAGGCGCAACCGCATGAACGGCATCATTCGCGGCGCCAATGCCTCGGGTTTCGCGGTGGAACTGAGCCAGAGCTTTGGCAACTGCCCCAAGTACATCCAGGCGCGCGAGCCGGTCTATGTGGACCGTCCCGCATCCGCGAATGGGCCGGTGGTGCATGAGTCGGCGCAGCTGAACGACGCGGCGCGCCGCATGATTGAACAGGCCGACACGCTGTTCATCGCCACCGCTTATGCAGGTGACGGTGAGCAAGCCGGCCGCGCCGGTGGCGTCGACGTCTCGCACCGCGGCGGCAAGCCCGGTTTTGTTCGCGTGGAGGGAGGCGGCTTGTTGACCGTGCCCGACTTTGTCGGCAACTACTTTTTCAACACCCTGGGCAACCTCGTGGTCAACCCGCGCGCTGGGCTGCTGTTCATTGACTTCGACACCGGCGATCTGCTGTACCTGGCCGTCACGGCCGACATCATCTGGGATGGGCCCGAGGTGGATTCCTTTGCTGGGGCGCAGCGCCTCATGCGCCTGAAGGTGCAATCGATGAGGCTGGTGGAGGATTCGCTGCCTTTGCGCTGGGGTGAGGCGGAACTCTCGCCCGTGCTTGAGGCGACGGGCACCTGGGCCTAGCCTATCGCTTCGAGCGCGAGTTCGCGCTCCAGCCAGGCGCGAAACTTCTGCACCGCGGGCCGCTCTGCGCTGTGGGCAGAGGTCACGATGCGGTAGCCCAAACCGGCGACCGTCTCGCCGGGCAATACGACCGTGAGCTGGCCGCTGCGCAGTAGCGGCAACACCAGCGGCGTGCGTCCGATGGCAATGCCGCCGCCCTGCACGGCGGCGGTCAGCACATGCTCGTACTGTGAAAAATAAAGGCAAGGCTGCTGGGCCGATTGCTTGAGGCCCAGGCGCCCGTACCAGGCTGGCCACGACATCCACGGAAAGCGTGTGGCCGGGTCGTAATACACCAGCAAGGGCGTGCGCAAGATGGCTTCAGCCGTTTTGATGCGTGCTGCAACGTCCGGCGCCGCCACCAACAGAGCCTGCTCCTGCAGCAGCGGGGGCGGGCCTTCGGTGCCGGGCTGCCAGGGGCTTAGCCGCACGGCCAGGTCCAGGCCCTCGCGCTCCAGGTTCGCCCGCGCTTCCGTAGCGTCAACGCGCACGTCGATGGCCGGTTCAAGTTGCTGGAACTGCGCGAGCTTGGGTGCCAGCCACAGTGCGGCGAAGGACGGTGTGGTGCTGACCGATACCGACGTCCTGTCCAGCGCCAGCAGGCGGTCTACGGCCGAGGCCAGTTGGGCCAGCGACGCGCGGGCCGCTTCAAAGAGCTGGCGCCCTTCGGGTGTGAGGCTCAGGCCCTTGCCGCCGCGCAGGAACAGCGCCACGCCCAGCGCATCTTCCAGGCTTTTGACCTGTTTGCTCACGGCGGATTGCGTGATGCACAGCTCTTCGGCGGCAGCTGTGAAGCTCAGGTGCCGCGCGGCGGATTCGAAGCCGCGGATGGCATCAAGCGACATGGCGCGCAAGGCGCTGGTGGAAGGGCTGTTCAGCATGGCATGAATGATTGGAATACCCCGTATGACAAAGCATCCGGCCGCGCGGACCGGTTCCAAAGAAGAATCAAACCACACTTCCCAGGAGTCCGCCATGCATGTCCCACAAACCCTGCAAACCCCGATGAGGCTCGGGTCCATCCCGAAACCGATGCGCCTGCCGCGCGGCCAGATGCTGGCTTGCACCGGCGGTTGCCTCTGGATCACCAGCGATGCGCTGGCCGGCCGGCGCGACAGCGACATCGTGCTGGAAAGCGGCCAGTCCTTTGTCACGCCGCAAGCTGCCATCTACTTTGTGGGCGCCCCGCGCGGTTGCGGCGTCCTGTCCCTCCCATGATGACCGTTTTCACCACATTCACTCTGCCCAAGCCCCTCACTCTCGAGGAAGCTCGCAGCATCTTTCTGGGTACCGCGCCAAAATACCAGGACGTGCAAGGTTTGTTTCGCAAGACCTACGTGCTCTCGCTGGACGGGCTCACGGCAGGTGGCGTCTATCTGTGGAATTCGCGCGCAGAGGCCGAGGCCATGTACACAGCATCATGGCGAGCATTCGTTCGGGAGAAGTACGGCACGGAGCCAACCGTCACCTATTTCGAAAGCCCGGTGGTGGTCGATAACGTCACGGGGCAGATCCTTGGCGGCAAAGACCATGGGCCGCAAATGTAGCCATGTTCAGGCTGCTGAAGGCTGGCACCGATAATGGGGGATGAGTTCCTCTCCATCCCCTTCTTCCGCCGGCAGCACCGATTTCGCCAGCCTCCCCCTGAACGCCGCTGTACTGGCCAACCTGCAGCAGCTCGGCTACCTCAGCATGACACCCATCCAGGCTACCAGCCTGCCGGTGGCGCTGCTGGGCAAAGACCTGATTGCCCAGGCCAAAACCGGCAGCGGCAAGACCGCCGCCTTTGCCATCCCCTTGCTGGCCAACCTCAATGTGCGGCGCTTTGCGGTGCAGGCCATGGTGCTCTGCCCCACGCGCGAGCTGGCCGACCAGGTCGCGACCGAAATCCGCCGCCTGGCGCGTGCCGAGGAAAACATCAAGGTGGTGGTGCTGTGCGGCGGCGTGCCGCTGCGCAACCAGACCGCGAGCCTGGAAAACGGCGCGCACATTGTGGTCGGCACACCCGGCCGCATCATGGACCACCTGGCGCGCGGCCACCTCAACCTCGAAGCGCTGAACACCCTGGTGCTCGATGAAGCCGACCGCATGCTGGACATGGGCTTTTTCGAAGACATCACCACCGTGGCCAAACAGTGCCCGAAAGAGCGGCAGACCTTGCTGTTCTCGGCGACCTATCCTGAAGGCATTGCCAAACTGAGCCAGCAGTTCATGAAGACGCCGCAAACCATCACGGTCCAGGCGCAGCATGAAAAAACCAAAATCCAGCAGCGCTGGTACCAGGTGCCCGATAGCGACCATGACGAAGCCCGCCTGGGCGCCGTCGCGCAGGTGCTGCGGCATTTCCGACCGGCCAGCACACTGGCGTTTTGCAACACCAAGTCGCAGTGCCGCGCGCTGGTGGCGTATTTGAAAGCGCAGGGTTTCAGCGCGCTGGCGCTGTTCGGCGAGCTGGAGCAGCGCGAGCGCGACCAGGTGCTGGTGCAGTTTGCCAACCGCAGCTGCTCAGTGCTGGTGGCCACTGACGTGGCCGCGCGCGGCCTGGACATCGCGCAGCTTGCGATGGTCATCAACGTTGACGTGACGCCGGACGCCGAGGTGCATATCCACCGGATCGGCCGCACCGGCCGGGCTGACGAAGAAGGCTGGGCCATCAGCCTGGCCAGCATGGACGAGATGGGTTATGTCGGGAAAATCGAGGTATTGCAAAAGGCGGAGTCCCAGTGGCACAAACTGAGCGAACTGACGCCGGCCAGCAATGAGCCTTTGTTGCCGCCCATGGTGACGCTGCAGATCGTCGGCGGCCGCAAGGAAAAAATCCGCGCCGGCGACGTGCTGGGCGCCCTGACCGGCGAGGCCGGCTTCACGCGTGAGCAGGTCGGCAAGATCAACGTCAACGAGTTCTCCACCTATGTGGCGGTGGACCGAGCGATTGCCGCCGAAGCCCTGCACAAGCTGTCCACCGGGCGGGTCAAGGGCAAAAGCGTGAAAGTGCGGCTGCTGGATGACGAGCCTGAGGGTCGTTGACCGGATTTACAGGCTAAATAGCCTCCGGCCCATATAGGGTGTGCGCAAGCAGCTATTGAATTAATAGCAAATGAAGTGTGGGGTCATGGCGGCAGCACTGACGTGTAGGCGCCCATGCCACCCGCAAGCCGGACGCCGCGTATTCATGGCGGACGCCAAAACCGCAAATTGCCGGTGCCGACCTCAAAGGGGTCCACAATGACCGCTACACCAGATCAGCGTGCTTTTGCGCACGTGCCCGCCTGCGGCGAGCGCCCACGCTGAGAGGCTCCCTTCATTGATTGACGATTGCGCGGCGGCGGGCCTGTTCCAGGCCTGCCTCTTGCGCAGCCGGCAAGGAAAGAATCCATGGTCAGGCTCCAGTTTTCCGTCGAACTCAACTACGAGGTCGCGCCTCCGGGCGGCGACTTCATCTTCAACGTGCACGCTGCACACACGCAGCAGCAGATCGTGCAGGCCGAAAACCTGCAGGTCAGCCAGCCGGTTCCCTTCACCATCGACACCGACCCGGCGAGCCGCAACCGCTACCTGCGCCTGCAGGCCCAGCCCGGCGCGTTGCAGGTGCGCTATGACGCCACGGTGGACATTTACCACTACACGGCGGCGCCCGGTGAGCTGGGCGAGGTGCCGGTCTGCCAGCTCCCCGGCGCCGTGCTGCCCTACATCTACCCGAGCCGCTACTGCCAGTCCGACCGGCTGCAGAAACTGGCCTCCAACGAGTTCGGCCATTTGCAGCAAGGCTACAGCCGGGCGGAGGCCATCTGCCAGTGGGTGCAACAGCGCGTGAGTTTCGAGTCCAACAGCTCGCACGGCAGCACCTCGGCGATCGACACGGTGGTGGAGCGCGTCGGCGTGTGCCGCGACTTCGCGCATCTGATGATTGCGCTGTGCCGCGCCGTCAACCTGCCGGCGCGTTTTGCCACCGGCATCGACTACGGCGCCGACCCTGCGCTCGGCCCCACCGACTTCCATGCCTATGTCGAGGTCTACCTGGGCCACCGCTGGTACCTCTTTGACCCGTCAGGCACCGCTATTCCCATGGGCTTTGTGCGGTTTGCCACCGGCCGTGATGCGGCCGACGCGGCTTTTGCGATGCTGTTCGGCAGCGTCACGTCCAGTGCGCCCATCATCCAGATTCAGGCTGTGCCCGATGGCTATGGGCAGCTGGTCGTGCCGCAGCGCGTGAGCCATGCGCTGTCAACCGACGGCCTTTGAGCCCGGGGCACCGATAGCCGGCCCTGGCCGCTAGCGTGCCGCCAGCGCCGCGCGGTTCGAGGCGAGGACGTTGTTCTTCTCCAGCCGTCCGCCGGCCTGGACCGCGGCGATCCAGGCATCGGTGGAGCCCGTGGCGGCAAAGCGCGAGTGAAACACCACGCTGAACACACGGTGGATTTCTTCGGCGCTGGCCCGGCCGGCTTCGTTAGCATACGGCAGTGCGCCACTGGCATCCTGTAAAAACTCCACATGCAGGCCTTGGTGCGTGGCCTCAAAAATCGTGGAAGCGTCGCAGTTGTGTGTCATGTAGCCGATCACGGTGAGTGTGTCGATGCCTTTCTTCTCCAGCCATTCGGCAAAATCGGTGCCGGTGTAGACGCTGGGCCAGGCTTTTTCAATGTAATGGTCACGTGGTCGGCTGGCCACGGTCTCATGCAGTTCCCACAAGGGTGAGCCTTTGGCGAACAGCGGCGACGCGGCCGATTCGCTGTGCTGCACTACCACCACCGGAATGCCCGCTGCGCGCGCGGCGTCCATGGCGCGGCCGATGTTGGGCAGGGTTTTTTCGACCGGTGGGTATTCGATGAGCAGGCCGCCGCCGCTGAAATATTCCTTTTGCACGTCGATGACGACGAGGGCGCGGCGTGGGGCTGCGGGTTTTGGGTTCTGGATGGCCATGGGTTTTCTCCTGCGGGTTGTTGCTGAATCAGGTGATCAACGGATGCTGATGGTGTGATTGTTGGGCGCGGCACTTTTTTCGGAAAGTGGCCCAATTGACAATATTCGATAAAATCGGGCCATGTCGAAAAAAACACTTCCACAGATGCCAGCCGTCGCCAAACCACGTACCAAGCCACAGACCAAGCCACAGATCACAAGCCAGCCCGGCACGGTTGCCGTGGTGGCGTTTGACGGCATCAGCCCGTTTCATCTTTCCGTGCCGTGCATGGTGTTCGGCAACGATTTTTCGGGGCCTGACCTGCCGCGCTTCAAGCTGTTGGTGTGCGCGGAAACCCCAGGCAACCTGCGCACCACGGCCGGCTTCACCATTGCGGTAGAGCACAGCTTGAGCGTGCTGGCCAGGGCGCACACCGTGGTCGTGCCGTCATGGCGGGACCCGATGGAGCGGCCGTCTGACGCCCTGCTCAAGGCGTTGCGCGCTGCACACAAGCGCGGCGCGCGCATCGTCGGGTTGTGCCTGGGCGCTTTTGTGCTGGCCGAGGCCGGCTTGCTGGACGGCCGGCCCGCCGCCACGCACTGGGCGCTGGCGCCGGCCTTTGCCGAGCGCTATCCGCAGGTCAGGCTGCAGCCCGATGTGCTGTATGTGGACGATGGCGACGTGCTCACTTCGGCAGGCACGGCCGCCGGAATCGACTGCTGCCTGCATTTGCTGCGCCGGGACTTTGGAGCCGAGGTGGCCAACCGCGTGGCGCGCCGCATGGTGGTGGCGCCGCAGCGGCAGGGCGGGCAAGCGCAGTACGTGGAGCAACCCCTGCCGGCCACCGGCTCTGATCACCGGCTGTCGGCCATCCTGGCCTGGGTGCAGGAAAACCTGCGCCAGCCTCACAGCCTCGATACGCTGGCGGCGCGCGCCTTGATGAGCCGGCGTACTTTCACGCGGCACTTCCGGCAAATCACCGGCACCACCGTAGGCCAGTGGCTGACCAGCCAGCGCCTGGCGCTGGCACAGCGGCAGCTCGAATCAACCGGCCGCTCGATGGACCAGATTGCCGAGGATGCGGGATTCGGCTCGGCGGTGTCCTTGCGGCAGCACTTTGCGGCGACGCTCGGAACCTCGCCGTCGATGTACCGGCGCGAGTTCCGTGGCAACTGATTTTTATAAAAGCAGGCTGCGGGCCAATGGTGACGGGCGCAAGCAGCTACTAAAACAATAGCGGACGGCGCGCCTGAAAGGGCAGGTCAGGACTGTGCCGAAGCCGCCTTCGCCGCGGCACGGCGGCGTTCGCGGAAGGCCTGCAGTTCACCGACCACTCCCTTGCGGAAGGCCAGCACGCAGACCACAAAGATCGCGCCGATGATCACGGTGACCCAGGAGCCCACTTTGTCGGCCAGCAGGTTCTGCAGTGAAATCACGATGCCGGAGCCCATGACCGGGCCGAAGAAGGTGCCCACACCGCCCAGCAGTGTCATCAAAATTACTTCACCTGACATGGACCAGTGCACGTCAGACAGGGTGGCAAACCCCATGACCACCGTCTTGAGCGAGCCGGCAAGGCCTGCCAGCGCCGCCGACAGCACAAAGGCCAGCAGCTTGTAGCGGTCGACCTGGTAGCCCAGCGAAATGGCGCGTGGCTCGTTCTCGCGGATCATCTTGAGCACCTGGCCGAACGGCGAATTCACGATGCGCGAGATAAAGAGGAAACACAGCACGAAGAGTGCCACCACAACGTAATACATGTTGGTGTCCGACTCCAGCGACAGCAGGCCCAGCAGCTTGCCGCGCGGCACGCCCTGCAGGCCGTCCTCGCCCCCGGTGAAGGGCGCTTGGAGGCACACGAAGAACACCATCTGTGCGATGGCCAGCGTGATCATGGCAAAGTAAATACCCTGGCGGCGGATGGCAACAGCACCGACCACAAGGCCAATCAAACCCGCCCCTACGGTACCGGCCAAAATTCCCAGCTCTGGCGTCCAGCCATGTGCCTTGATGAACCAGCCGGTGATATACGCCGCCGAGCCGAAGAAGGCCGCGTGACCGAAGGACAGCAAGCCGGTAAAGCCCAGCAGCAGGTTGAAGGCGCAAGCGAACAGCGCGAAGCACAGCAGCTTCATCACAAAGACGGGGTACAGGCCAATCAGCGGCGCGATCAGCAGGAGCGCCAGCAGCGCGATGTAGGTGATGCGGGTCAATTTTTTTGCGTTATTCATCAGATATCCATCGAATCGGGACGCAAGGTTTTAAGTCCAGCCGGGGCCGCGGAACCGGCTTCGCCGGGCCGCAGGCGCAGCGCCCCCCCGGGGGGCAGCGCATTACACGAAGTGAAAAGCGTGGGGGCCAACATCCTAAGCCTCCTTGCCGAAGAGGCCGGCGGGGCGAATCATCAGGACGAGAACCATGATCACGAACACCACGATGTTGGAGGCTTCGGGATAGAACACGCGGGTCATGCCTTCGACCAGGCCCAGGCCTAGGCCGGTGATGACGGAGCCCAGGATGGAGCCCATGCCGCCGATCACCACCACCGCGAACACCACGATGATCAGGTTGGAGCCCATCAGCGGGTTGACCTGGATGATGGGTGCGGCCAGCACGCCGGCGAGAGCCGCCAATGCAGCGCCGGCGCCGTAGGTGAGCATGACCATCATGGGCACGTTCACGCCAAAGGCCTGTACCAGCGGCGCGTTTTCAGTGCCGGCGCGCAGGTAGGCGCCCAGCCGTGTACGTTCAATCAGGAACCAGGTGCCCAGGCAGACCACTAGCGACACCAGCACCACCCAGGCGCGGTAGTTGGGCAGCACCATGAAGCCGAGGTTGGTGGCGCCCGACAGCAACTCAGGCACGCTGTAGTTCTGGCCCGAGACGCCATAGAGCTCTCGGAACACGCCTTCCGCAATCAGCGAAAGGCCGAAAGTCAGCAGCAGGCCGTACAGCGGGTCGAGCTTGTAGAGATGTTTGAGGAAGAGCCTCTCGATCACCATGCCGAGGACGCCCACCGTCAGCGGCGCGAGCACCAGCGCCCACCAGTAATTGAGGCCCAGCTGGTCCATCATGATCCAGGCGGCGAAGGCGCCCAGCATGTAGAGCGCGCCGTGCGCAAAGTTGACGATGCCCAACAGGCCGAAGATCACCGCCAGCCCCAGGCTGAGCATGGCGTAAAACGCGCCATTGACCAGGCCCAGCAGCAGCTGGCCCAGGAACGCTTGAAGGGGAATGCCGAAAATTTCCATGGAAGCCCGTCAGTTCACGCCGTGAGTACGAACAAGTGAAAAAGCAAAAAAACGAAAATGCAAAAGCAGATGCAAAAGGTGGCCGGCCGCCAGCGCGAACGGCCACCCGCGAACTCAGGTTACTTCTTGATCAGCGAGCACTTGGACTCGGCCACCGTGGTGAACGCCTGTTCGCCGGGAATTTTGGCCACGGTCTTGTAGTAGTCCCATGGGGTGGTGGACTCTTTCGCGCCCTTGACCTGGAACAGGTACATGTCGTGGATCATGCGGCCGTCGGCGCGGATCTGGCCCTTGCTGTAGAAGTCATCGAACTTCATGGACTTGAGCGTGCTCATGACCTTGTCGGTGTCGGTGGTGCCGGCGGTTTGAACGGCCTTCAGGTAGTTGGCCGTGGCCGAGTAGTCGGCGGCGTGCAGGCTTGAAGGCATGCGCTTGTACTTGTCAAAAAAGCGCTTGGCGAATTTGCGCGACGCATCGTCCTGGTTCCAGTACCAGCTGTCGGCCAGTTGCAGGCCTTCAGTATTGGCCAGGCCCAGGCTGTGCACGTCGTTGATGAACACCAGCAGGCCCGCAACCTTCATGGTCTTGGTGATGCCGAATTCCTTGGCGGCTTTCATGGCGTTGGTGAAGTCGCCGCCGGCGTTGGCCAGGCCCAGGATCTGTGCCTTGGAAGACTGTGCCTGCAGCAGGAAGGCAGAGAAGTCGGACGCGTTGAGCGGATGCCGCACGGCGCCGGCCACGGTGCCGCCGTTGGCCTTGACCACGGTGGCCGCGTCGTTTTCCAGCGAATGGCCGAAGGCATAGTCGGCCGTCAGGAAGTACCAGCTCTTGTTGCCGGCCTTGACCAGCGCGGTGCCGGCCACTTTGGCCAGGGCCACGGTGTCGTAGGCGTAGTGCACGGTGTAAGGTGTGCAGTCTTCATTCGTCAGGCGGGCGGAGCCGGCACCAATCGAGATGAAGGGGCGTTTTTTCTCTGCAGCTACCTTGGACATGGCCAGCGACGTGCCGGAGTTGGTGCCGCCGATCAGCATCGTCAGGCCTTCCTTGTCCATCCATTCGCGGGCCTTGGAGCTGGCGATGTCGGGCTTGTTCTGGTGGTCGGCAGACAGGACTTCCACCGGGCGGTTCAGCACCTTGCCGCCGAAGTCCTGCACGGCCCACTTGACCATTTCAGCGCCGGCGGGGCCGTCGATGTCGGCATACAGGCTGGACATGTCGGTGATCATGCCAATGCGGATCGGGCCGGTTTGCGCGGAGGCAGCGGCGGCAAAGCCGATGGAAAGCATGGCGGCGAGGGTTTTGAGTTTCATGGTTGTCTCCTGATGTAGGTTGTGAGGTCGAAAAAATGCAAGGGCGCTAAATAAGACGGTTAAAAAAGCGACGGCAAGGCGGGCCGGCGTGAAGGCTTAAACCCCCAGGTACTCCTGCAGCATGCCCATGTTCTGGGTCAGCTCTGCCTGCGCAAACTGTTTGACAATGCGGCCGTGTTCCATGACGTAGAAGCGGTCGGCCAGAGGGGCGGCGAAGCGGAAGTTCTGCTCGACCAGCACGATGGTGTAGCCCTTGGCCTTGAGCGTGAGGATCATTTCTGCGAGTTTTTGCACGATGACCGGCGCCAGGCCCTCGGAAATTTCATCGAGCAGCAAGAGGCGCGCGCCGGTGCGCAAAATGCGCGCCACCGCCAGCATCTGTTGTTCGCCACCCGACAGCCGCGTGCCGGGGCTATTGGCGCGTTCCTTGAGGTTGGGGAACATTGCGTAGATTTCGTCCAGGCTCATGCCGCCGGGGCCGATGGTGGGCGGCAGCATCAGGTTTTCTTCGGCCGAGAGGCTGGCGAAAATGCCGCGCTCTTCGGGGCAATAGCCCACGCCCAGCCGCGCCACCTTGTGCGGTGCCAGCTTGATGGCTTCTTCGCCGTTGATGCGGATGGAACCTTTGCGGGCACCCGTCATGCCGACGATGGCGCGCATGGTGGTGGTGCGGCCGGCRCCGTTGCGGCCCAGCAGCGTCACCACTTCGCCTTCGTTGACGGTGAGGTTCACGCCATGCRGGATGTGCGACTCGCCGTACCAGGCGTGCAGGTCTTCAATTTTGAGAAGTTCGCGGGTCATCTAGTGTGCCCCTTTGAGTTCTGTGTTTGCGGTGCCCATATAGGCCTCGATCACCAGCGGGTTTTTCGCCACTTCGGCGTACGGGCCGTCGGCGATGATGGCACCGCGCTGCAGCACCGTGATGCGGTCGGCAATCGACGACACCACATTCATGTTGTGCTCGACCATCAGGATGGTGCGGCCTGCCGAGACTTTTTTGATCAGCTGCGTCACGCGGTCCACGTCTTCGTGGCCCATGCCTTGCGTCGGCTCGTCGAGCAGCATCAGTTCGGGTTCCAGCGCCAGCGTGGTGGCGAGTTCGAGCGCGCGCTTGCGGCCGTAAGGCAGGTTCACGGTGAGCTCATCGGCGAAGTCGCCGAGGTCAACTTCGGCCAGCAGTTCGCGTGCGCGGTCGTGGAGATGAAACAGGGTGTCTTCCGCTTTCCAGAAATGGAACGAGGTGCCGAGGTTTCGCTGCAAGGCGGCGCGCACATTTTCAAGGACAGTCATGTGCGGGAAAACGGCCGAGATCTGGAATGAACGCACGATGCCGCGCCGCGCGGTCTGCGCGGGTTTCTCAAACGTGATGTCGCTGCCGTTGTAGACAATGCTTCCGCGCGTAGGGATGAGGAACTTTGTCAGCAGGTTGAAGAAGGTCGTCTTGCCGGCGCCGTTGGGCCCGATGAGCGCATGGATGTGCCCGCGCTGGACTTTCAGGTCCACGTTATTGACTGCCACGAACCCCTTGAATTCCTTGGTCAGTCCGCGTGTTTCGAGGATGAACTCCACTGACAAATTGATTCTCCGGAAGATGGGTTTGTTCACACGGGCGCAAGGTGCGGCGGCGGCTGATGCGGCAGCAGGMGCGAGCCCGTGAAACACAGGTGGTCATCCTAGCTATCCACCCCCGGCGGCGGTACCCGGTCAGACCCTTAGGTAGTTTTGCGTCAGCTAAAGCCCCCACGCTCCCCACTTCGTGTGGTCGCTGCCCCCCAAGGGGGCGCTGCGCCTGCGGCCCGGCAAAGCCGGTTCCGCGGCCCCTGCTTGGTTAAGAGTTCAGGGGTTCAACGGGGCCGAGGGTACGGCGGGGGCAGACTGCACGAAGTGAGCGGGACAGAGGTGGGCTTGTTTGCCGGCGATGCCGGTTCCGCGGCCTCTGCTTGAAGAAGGGCGCCACATTTCGATAAAAAACCGCGCCTGCTGCTTGTTTTTATTGTTCGCGGTTGCCGTTGGGTCCGCCCTCGCCGCGTGGGCCGCGCGGATTGGCGGCGTTGGCCTGGCGGGTGGACTGCCGTTCCTGTGCGGCCGCCCTGTTTTGGGCGGCTTCGTGTTGGGCTTGTTGTTGAGCTTGCTGTTGCCGCCGCTGTTGTTGCTCCTGCGCTTGGGCCTGGGCTTGGGCTTGGGCTTGGGCTTGGGCTTGGGCTTGGGCTTGGGCTTGGGCTTGGGCTTGGGCTTGGGCTTGGGCTTGGGCCCGATGTTGCAGTTCTTGTTGTGCACGTTGTTGCTGTTGCTGCAAATTCTGTTGCTGCAAATGCAATTGCTGTCTTTGCGCGGCCTGCCGCTGGCGCGCGTTTTCCTGATCGCGTTGCGCCTGTTCGCGCAGGGCACGCTGCCCAATCGATTCTTCTCCCAGGCGGCGTTGTTGTTCCAGCTGCGGGGCCTGCAGTTGTTCCTGCCGGGCCCGCTGCTGGCGTTGTTCCTCGCGTTGCGCCTGCTGCTGGATGCGTTGGGCCTGTTCTGCCGCATGGCGATCGGTAGCGGCCTGTGCGCGCGCCGCGGCACGGGCCTGCTCGTCGCGCTGGGCCTGTTCCCGCAGGGCGCGCTGGCCAACCGGTTCTTCACCCAGGCGGCGTTGTTGTTCCAGCTGTGGGGCTTGGAGTTGCTCCTGCCGGGCCCGCTGCTGGCGTTGCTCCTCGCGCTGGGCCTGCTGCTGGATGCGCTGGGCCTGTTCTGCCGCATGGCGGTCGGTAGCGGCCTGTGCGCGCGCCGCGGTACGGGCCTGCTCGTCGCGCTGGGCCTGCTCGCGCAGGGCGCCCTGGCCGATGGACTCATCGGCTTGCGGCCCTGGCTGTTGCCGTTGCCGTGCATCGCGGTTGTCATCGCGCCTGCTGAGCACGGGGCGAGCCACCACGGCGGGCGGCGGCAGCGCGGCCGCGGCCACAGGCCGATGCCGCTCACGCAGCTCGGCCTGGGCAGGACGCTGCGGCAGCGCGCTGCGGTCCGCCACCAGCTGTGCGCGGCTCAGGTCGGCATTGCTGAGGCGCAGCTGCTGGCCGTGCACCGGCCGGCCACGCATGAAGTCGTCGCGGCTGACCGCCGTCACGGCCGCAGGCTGGCGCTGGTAGCGGTAAACATTGGTGACGTTGATGGTGTTGTTGACCACGATGTTGTGGTTCACCTGCGTGACATAGCGTGGGCTCACGCGGTAGGCTGGGCGAAAAGCTTCGCCGGGCGCCAGCGGGAACCAGCCCACACCGGGCCGCGGGGCACCGCCGATGGAAATGTTCCAGGCCACGCCGCCGCTGCTGCCGCCCACAAAGGCGACGAGAGCGGGCGCGTAGACCGGGCGCGGCGCCAGCCGCCCGGGCACCCAGGCCCAGCGCGGGCCGATCTGTGCCCAGCGGCCATAGTGAAACGGTGCAAAGCCCCAGGGCGCGTCATCCACCCAGGTCCAGCCCCAGGGCGACACCCACGCCCAATGGCCGACGCGGTAGGGCGCCCAGTTGGCGGGCACGGCGCGCGGTATCCACACAGCGCCGTAGGACGGATCCTGGCTCCAGGTGCCGTAGCTGTCGAGCTGCTGGTAGCCCACGGTTTCGCGCGGCACGTAACGCGCCGTAACCGACTGGTCTTCGCGCCGGTCGCGGTCGGCGGCCCACAGGTCGAAGCCGTCCTGCTGGGCAGCGCCCGGTGCGGCCGGGGTGAGTTGCGTGCCGCTGAAATTGGCTTGCTGCCGGCTTTGCAACGTGACAGGTGCGACGCCGTCCCCGTAGATCACGCCGCTGCCCGACTGTGCCACCACGCGCGTCGTATTGCCGGCGGGGTCGACGTCCAGCCGGTAGTCGCCCGGCTGCGACACCACAAACGCGAGGTTGGGCGTATCCACTTCCAGGCGCTGGCCTTCATAAAGCGTCCGCACGCGCAGCTTGAGCGTGCCCTGGGCCAGTCGCAGCTGCGTGGTGTCGTCGTCCAGTGCCTGGAAATCCAGGCTGGTTTCGCTGTTCATGCGCACCGCGGTGGAACCCACGTACAGCTCCGAACGCGCTCCAGGGCCGGTCCACAACCGGTCACCGGCAGTCAGGGGCCGGTTCAGCTCGGCGGGTGTCCAGGCCGAAGCTTCGGCCGGGTTGCCGCTGTCGCCCGGTGCGAAGCTCACGGCGCCCTCGGCCAGGTTGAGCCGGGCGACCCGGCCGGGCGGGTCCAGCTGGGCGCTCTGGGAGACGGACTCCTGCGACCAGGCGACGGGCTGCAGCAGTGCCAGCAGGACGGCAAAGGCTAGCAGTGTGATGTAGCCGTAAAGGTGCGAAGGCCGGAAGGCCATGTGGTTGGTATGGGACGAACTTGTGTCGCCGGTGTCGATGGCTGTCATGTTGAACACTCTCTTCCTGTCTTGCGGGACATGGATGGACTGGAAGGCGGGTTGACGCTAAACCGTCGTGATCGCGTCGTGATCGCCAGCCTGATGAGGAGACCTTACCCAGTACAACGTGCGTGACGATGGATGGAGTGCTAACAGGCAGTAAAGATTGCGAAACAGAGGACCGGAATGAAACGGGATGTAAAGCCCGTAGCGGCCGCTCTGTCGGTCGATGAAGTTTTCACTGAAGAAAAATGCCTGCAGGCCAATGCAGATGAGCGCAAGCAGCTATCAAAAAAGGAGCAGCCACGTTGCGGTGCAAAAGTGGCGCGTGCAATATGAGACGATTGCCCCATGCAAGATTTCTGGCCTTCCAGCGGCTTTTCCCGGCTCCAGCGCAACGCACGCGGCTGGCTCGCACCCTCTGATGACTATCTGCGGCTCTTCCTCGCGCGGCCAGAGCTCGCGCTGGTGGCGGAGTCCTGCGATGCCGAACGTGCCATGCACGCCGCACTGGTGGCTGCACCCTCCCGACCGGTAGCGCCCGCCGAATTGGCGGCCCTGCAGGATGCGGATGCGCGTGACAACTACGCATTGTTTTTGCGTTTTCGCGATGGCCTGCTCGCCGCCGGTACGCTGGAGGCGTATTACCTGGGCCTGTTTCCACGGGACGGAACCGGCCGTATCGACATACCGCCCCTGTTCATTGACCTGATCGCCCAAGCCGTTGTCCACAACCTGCTGGAAGGCTCTACCGATGCGTATGAAGTGCGCGCCGCCGAAATGCTGTTCCGTCCGCAGCGCATCAGTACCCAGGACGGCCAGGTGCTCAGCGGTGACCAGGAAGTGATCGACATGTTCACCGAGACCGGCGGTGTGGGCGACTTCGGCCGCTTCCTCGCTGAGGCAAAGGCGCCGGTGCCTGTTGTGGAGCTGCAGGTACTCAACGATGACAACGCTTTTGCCTATTGGCAGCAGGCCGGGCGCCACCGCTTTTTACTGGACCTGACACACGAAGTGAGCAACGACCTGAGCCATGGCCTGGTCTTGACAATGGTGCGCGCCCGTTCGGGCCTCAAAGCGCTGGCTGGCGTGTTGCAGAAGTGGGTGAAGCATTTTCTGGGCGTTGAAGTTACCATCCGGCCGGTGCAGAAAGTGGACGATGAAGCCTGGCGCTGGCACGTGGGGCTGGACGTGGAGGCCACAGCGTTGCTCAATGACCTGTATGAGGGAAGGGACGTTGCGCCCGACCGTCTGCAGCGCCTGGTCAGCCTGTTCCGCCTGGAGTTCACCGACTCACGGGAGATGCGTGCAGATGTGGCGGGCAAGCCGGTGTATCTGGGGCTGATGATGAACGCGGAAGGCGTTGTCAGGTTGAAGCCGCAGAACCTGCTGGTGAACTTGCCGCTGCCGCCTGCGGCTTCCTAGGCTAGTGGATCAAGCTGGACCGGTTCAGTCACTGCCCTCGACTTCTACCACCAGCACGCGAGCCTCGCCCACCGGTGATGCCAGATGCTCGGTGCCCGCGCTGGCGAAAAAAATATCGCCGGTTTCCAGCATCACCGAACATTGGCCGCAGTTGTCGCGGTAGCGCATCTCCACGCGGCCATCGAGCACTGCAAACACTTCTTCTCCTTCGTTGACATGCCACTTGTAGGGCTTGTCGGTCCAGTGAAGCCGGGTGGTAATGCCCTGCATATTGGCCACCGTCACGGCGCCCCAGGCGCGTTTGGCGGTGAAGTCCTTGCTGCGGATGATCTTCATGTTGTCTCCCTCGGGTGAGCGCCTGAGCGCAATGAAAGCCCCGCCATGCTACGTCGCGGGCGCGCCGCAACCATGAATTCTTCGGTGTCCATTGATTCCATACGCGCATCAGTGAAATGCCTGACCTTGGTGGCGCATGGCTTTGGCGGCCGCTAAGATAAGTTTCATGAAAACCGTATTGCTGCCTTGCGGCGAAGCCGTCCCCGGCCTGGGTATGGGCACCTGGAATATGGGCGATGCGCCGGCGCGCCGCGCCGATGAAATCGCTACCTTGCGGCTGGGCCTGGATCTCGGCTGCACGCTGGTCGACACCGCGGAAATGTACGGCGAGGGTTTGTCCGAGGAACTTGTTGGCGAAGCCTTGCAGGGGCGCCGCAATGAGGCCTTCGTCGTGACCAAGGTGTATCCGCACAATGCCTCGAAGGCGGGCACAGTGGCGGCGTGTGAACGCAGCCTGCGCCGGCTGCGCACCGACCGCATTGACCTTTACCTGTTGCACTGGCGCGGCACTGTGCCTTTGGCCGAAACCATGCAGGCGCTGATGGCGTTGCAAAAAGCCGGGAAGATCCGGCATTACGGTGTGAGCAACCTGGACCTCGCCGACATGCAGGAGCTGTGGAAGGTGCCGGGCGGGCAGGGCGTGCAAACCAATCAGCTGCTTTACAACCTCACGCGCCGCGGCATTGAGTGGGATCTGCTGCCGTGGCTGCGCGAACGAAATGTGCCCGTGATGGCCTACTCACCGATTGAGCAGGCGCGCCTCTTGCGCCACAACGGTCTTGCGCATTTTGCGCGGCGCCACGACATACCGGCTGCGCAGGCTGCGCTCGCGTGGTTGCTGGCCCAGGAGGGCATCATCGCCATTCCAAAAACCAGCCATCCGGACCGGCTGCGCGAGAACGCCGCGGCAGCGCAACTCCGGCTCAGCGGTGAACAGCTGGCTGAACTGGATGCGTTGTTCAAGCCGCCTTCCCATGCCACGCCGCTGGAGATGATCTAGGCTTTTCCAGAGGTCAACGCGTCAGCCACATCCCCACCGCCAGTAGCGCCGCCTGGACGGCCATGGCGATATAGAGCGGCTTGCGGGAAGGCGTAGCGGCATCCTGCAGCGTCTGGTCAATACGCTGCGCGAGCAGGGTGCGCAACACCGGGTCGGGCGAACCTGGTGCTGGCACAGGTGCTGCCTCGGCGGCGCGGGCCTGCTGCCATTGCGCCAATACATCAGCCAGCGGCAGGCGGTTCACCACAAAATTAATCATGCCGCGCACGGCGCGGCCGTTGCCCAACACCGGCGCCACCTGTTGGGCAATGGCATCGGCCGACAGCACCTCTGACACCCGTTCGAGCGCGCCCTTGGTTCGCGGCATGGCCTCGATACGTCCGGCAACCGCGTCCGTCAGGCGCTGCGACATGGCTTCTCCATGACCCGTCACGACTTGCTGTATGGCCCGGCCGCGGCCGCGCGCTACGCCAAGCATCAGGTAAATCGGCACAAAGGCCAGCAGCAGCATGCTGACCAGCAGGGGCGGTGAAAACAGCAAGGCGAGGATGGCGCCGGCGCCGCCTGCATGCGCAGCGGCAGGCATGCCAGGGCCGGACAGCCTGCTCAGATAAAAGAAAAACACACCACCACCCAGCAGGAAAGCCAGCAAACCACCCATGGCGACGGAGCTGGCAAACGCCATGCCGGCTTTGGCGCCTGTGCGCACCATGGACGGCGCGGCGGAAGAGTTTGATGACATGCAAGGCCTCCCTTATTTTTTAAAGGGCTGATCATAAGCGGCGCTTGCGGTGGCGCTGGTGGTGCATGGCAGGCGCTGCAGCCCGTCCGGGTCATCGCCGATCGAGACGCCCGCCCACGCGGATCACGCTACGGCCGCGCGGCACCGCCACGTTGTATAGACAGGGTGGCGAATAAAATCGAGGGTCAAAAACGGCCGCATGCGGGGGTGTTTCTTCATTCGCCTTATGCTTGGCAGCCCCCATCAGGAGACTTTCCCCCATGCTTCGCAAAATTCTGTCTTTCATCGCCCTCGCGTTCGTGCTCTGCGCCGCGCAGGCCCAAACCTACCCGGCCAAACCGATACGCCTGATTGTTCCCTTCCCGCCCGGCGGCGGCACCGACATCCTGTCACGCCTGGTGGCCACCAAACTGACGGAGGCCAGCAAGTGGACCGTGGTTCCCGACAACCGCGGCGGCGCCGGCGGCACCATCGGCATTGCCGAGGCCGTACGCGCAGCGCCTACAGGATATGACATGGTCATGGGCCAGAAGGACAACCTGGTGGTCGCGCCCTGGCTCTACAAGAACCTCAGCTACGACCCGACCAAAGACCTGGTGGCTGTGGCCCATGTGGCGTACACGCCGGTGGTGATCGTCACAGGTGTGCAATCACGCTTCAAGACGCTGGCCGACGTGGTGGCGGCCGCCAAAGCCGCGCCTGACTCCATCACCTACGGCTCGCCCGGCAACGGCACAACCATCCATCTGGCAGGAGAGATTTTCAATGGCGCCGCCAATATCAAGCTGCGCCATGTGCCCTACAAGGGCTCGAACCCGGCCATGATGGATGTACTCGCAGGCAATGTGGACCTGATGGTGTCGTCGCTGCCCTCTGCCATCGGGCAGATCAAGTCCGGCAAGCTGCGCCCGCTGGCCGTCACGTCGGCCCGCCGCAGCACCTCGCTGCCGGACGTGCCCACCGTGGCTGAACTGGGCTACAAGGACTTTGACGTCAGCACCTGGTATGGCCTGTTCATGCCGGCCGGCACCTCCAAAGACATCGTCGCCACTGTCAATGCCGAGGTCAACAAGCTGCTGGCCACGCCTGAGATGAAGGCCGCCATTCACGCCCAGGGCGCCGAGGTGCAGAACATGACGCCCGAGCAGTTTTCCGCGCTGCTCAAGACCGACTACCTGAAGTGGAAGGGCATCGTGCAGGCTTCCGGCGCGACCATCGAATAAGCGGTTCACGCTTTTCCGCGCAAGGCGGCGCCCGATGGGCGCCGCCTTTTTTTATGGGCCGCAGCGCTCCGTGAAAACCCTAGGAAACAAAAGTCGGGATGCATGACATGATCTAGTCATCTATAGGACTAGATCAGTCATGGCCATTCCAGCAAGCCCTTCGCTGACCGTGGTGCCCGCCGAACCGGGCCAAAGCCGTTATGCCGCGCTGGCCGCCGCCTTGCGCGCACGTGTGGTGGCGGGCGAATGGCCGCCGGGCAGCGCCTTGCCGGCTGAGCAGACCCTGGCCGCCGAACACGGCGTGGCCTTGGGCACGCTGCGCCGCGCGCTGGAACTGCTGGCCGACCAGGGGCTGATCGAACGCATCCACGGCCGCGGCACCTTTGTGCGAGCCGGCATGACGGGCGGCACCATGATGCGTTTCTTCCGCTTCGGCGAGGGCACGGGCGAAGTGCCGGCCTCGCACATCATTTCGCGCCGGCTGCTGGTGGCGCCCGCCGAGGTGGCGCGGCGCCTGGGCCTGGCACGCGGCGATATGGCGCTGCGGCTGCAACGCGTGCGGTCGCTCTCGGGCCAGCCCTGTGTTTATGAGGAAATCTGGCTGCCGCCGGCCCTGTTCGCCGAGCTCGCCGAGGGCGACGCCGGCAGCTGGGGCGACCTGCTCTACCCGCTGTTTGCCGAGCGCTGCGGCGTGCACGTGGCCCGCGCGGTCGATGAAATCGGCTTCGGCGCGCTGACGGCGGCGCAGGCCGGCCACCTGGCCCTGTCGGCCGGCCATCCGTGTGCGCTGGTCACGCGCTGCGCCTACGACCTCGCCGGCCATTGCGTCGAAGTGCGCTACACGCGGGGCGATGCCCACGCTTTTCACTACACCGTCACCATCACCTGAACGTCCCTTGAACACCCCTTGAATGCCCCCCCCGAAACCGGAGAAACCCATGTCACACCCAAGCAATCACCCGGCAAGCAAAGCGCAACCTTTGAACCGCTCGCGCCGCCTCGTGCTGCAGGCCGCGGGCGCGGCCGTCGCCGCACCCTGGACCTTTGCCGCCCATGCCGCAGGCCAGATCGCCGGCGGCAAGCCGATCACGCTGGTCGTGTCCTATGCCGCGGGCGGCGGCGCCGACCTGATGGCGCGGCTGATCGCGCCGCGCATGGCCGAGTTCCTGGGCCAGACCGTGCTGGTCGACAACAAACCCGGCGCCGGCGGCCAGATCGCCGCGACGCAGGTGGCGCGCGCTGTGCCCGACGGCACGCAGTTGCTCGTCGATGCCTCGTCCTTCGCCGTCAATCCCGCGCTCTATCCCAAGCTGCCCTACGACACCGACACGGCTTTCGCGCCGCTGGCCGTGCTGGCGCAGTTCCCCAACGTGCTGGTGTGCACGCCCGGTTTTGAGGCCAAAAGTGTCAAGGACCTGATACGCCTGGCCAAGGCCAAACCCGGGCAGATCGCCTATGCCTCTTCGGGCAATGGTTCGGCCCAGCACCTGGCCGGCGCTCTGTTTGAAGACCTGGCCGGCGTGAAGCTGGTGCACGTGCCTTACCGCGGCGGCGGCCCGGCCATGAACGACGTGATGGCCGGCCAGGTGCCGCTGTTCTTCGCCAACGTGGCCTCCTCGCTGGGGCAAATCCAGTCGGGCCGGCTGCGCCCGCTGGCGGTGACCAGCCGGCGCCGCACGCGCTCGCTGCCCGACATGCCGACCATGGAAGAAGCCGGCGTGCCGGCTTATGAGGTGCTCGAATGGAACCCGGTGCTGGCGCCCGCGGGCATAGACGCCAAGTCCAAAGCCGCGCTGATCGCCGCCATCCGCAAGACCATGGCCGACCCCGAAGTGCTGGGCCGCATCCGCAGCCTGAGCGGCGAAGCATTCCCCGAGGGCCCCGAAGCGCTGACCCAGGCTTTCCTCAAGGCCCAGCAGCTCAAATGGGGCCGCATCATCAAAGACCGCAAGATCACCACGGGTTAAGCGGTGCAGAGTTCCACGCCTGACCTGGTGGCGCCCGGCTGGGACAGCCACATCCACGTGTTTGACGCCGCTGCGCTTGTTGCGTCGGGCCACTACCGGCCCGCCCACCGGCCGCTGGCCGACATCGAGCAACTCGCCCAAGGCCATGGCTTCGGCCACCTGGTACTGGTGCAGCCCAGCGTCTACGGCACCGACAATACGGTGCTGCTCGACGCCTTGCGTGCCGGTGGCGGGCGGCATCGCGGTGTGGTGGTGCTGCCGCCGTCCATCGACGATGCGGCGCTGCAGGCCATGCATGACCTCGGCGTGCGCGGGGTGCGTTTTAACCTGGTATCTCCCGTCGGGGACAGCCTGAAGGCCGGGGAGGGTGAAGGCGCCCGGGACAGTTTCCAGGCCTTGGCGCCGCGCCTGCGCGCGCTGGGCTGGCATGTGCAGTGGTATGCCKCGCCCSAMGACCTSCCSGYGATCGCGGCCCTGCATGTGGCCAGCCCGGTACCGGCGGTGCTGGACCACCTCGCCGGCATGCACGCCGGCGTTTCTCCAGATCACCCGGCCTGGCTGGCGCTGGAACAGCTCGCCGGGCAGGGCGCCTGGATCAAGCTTTCGGGCTGGTACCGCCTGGGCGCAACGGCACCTTATGAGGTGCTGGACGTGGCCATCCGCAAGGTCGCGGGGCTATTCGGCCAGCATTTGGTTTGGGGCTCCGACTGGCCGCACACCGCCTTTGCGCCCGACGCGCTACCCGCCTACGCCAGCACCTGGGAGCCCGTGGTGCGCTCGCTGACGGCGGTCCAGGCGCGATGCGCCCGGGAGCAGGCGCCGGCCGCCTTATACGCCTGAGAACCCCCGGACGCGGCCCCATGCCCGGAGTGGCTTAAAATCACGGGCTACGCCATTTTTAACCCGGAGTCCTCCATGCCCAAGAAAATCAGAGTCGAAGCCGACATCTGCGCCCCCAAGCCAGTCCCTCCCAAGGGCTACACCATCACCACCGGCCGCGGCCAGAAGATCAGCCTGGAGCGCGGTTCGCACACCCGCAGCAAAAAGAACCCAGGCAAGCGCCCTCACCAGGGTTGAGCCGGTCTGCTGATGCGGCCCTTGAGCTGCATCCATAAAAAAAGCGCCCTGGGGCGCTTTTTTTATGCCGTTTGGGATCACCCGTCTGAATGAACAGCATGGACACGGCGGCTCAGGCCTGGGCCTGTTTTAGCTCTCGAGCGCAGCCGCCATGCGGTGCGGCATAAGGCGTTCGCGTGGCGCTGCGCCGCCCCACAGGCTCAGCATCAGGTCCACGATGACCGGTCCGAAATCCTGATGCGGAATTTCGACCGAGGTGAGCCACGGGGCGAGCCAGGCATTGATCGGGTTGCCGTCGATGCCGACCAGCTCGCAGTCGCCGGGCACCCGGATCCCGCTCTCGCGGGCCACGCGGTGCAGCCCATAGGCGACCTGGTCGCTGATGCACATCGCGCCACGCGGCCAGGCGCCGGGCGCCGCGAACTGGGCCCCGGCGGCGTAACCGATTTCCAGGTGCGAGATGCCCGGGGCCTCCACCCGACGGATCTGGTCGGCTGACACGCCTCTGGCGCCGGCCCGCTCGCAGAAGCCCTGCACGCGTTCCCGGGTCGTGGACGATCCGCGCGACGGAAACACCACGGCCGGCGCGTCGATGCCGCGGTCGAGCAGGTAGTCTGCAGCGGCGGCACCGGCCGCCAGGTTGTCCGGCCCCACGAAGGCGCAGGTGCCGAACGGGCTGCGCCGGCTGACGAAGACCATAGGCGCACCGCGCTCCACGAAGTCGCGCAGGCCAGCACTGGGCTGGGCCGCGACCATCACGTAGCCCTGCACGACCTGCGAACGCATGGCGTTGAGATAGTCGTCCTGCAGCTCCGGCCGGTCGTGCGTGTCGCACAGGATCATCGTGTAGCCGGCCTCGCGCAACGCGGCCTCGGTGGAGGCTGCCAGCGTGGCCATCACCGGGTTGTCGAGGTTGGCGGCCAGCATCGCGACCAGGCGGCTCTCACGGTTGCGCAGCGCGCGCCCCAGCTGGTTCGGGTGGTAGCCCACGGTCTTGATCGCCTCGCGCACGCGCGCCAGCGTTTCCGGCGAAGCCCGCCGGGTCTCGCCGTTCACGATGCGCGAGACGGTGGAGATGGAGACGCCGGCCTGCACGGCGACTTCGCTCAGCGAAACCGGGCCGACGCCCTTGCGCCTGCGCGGGATGTCGTCGGTCATCGGTGCGGGCGGCAGGCCTGCCGGGTCTGGACGCCGCAGCGAACGTTGAATTGGGGCGAAGGCCGGTCATGCGGATGCCGAGGCGGGAGTCCGGCGGGTGAAGAGCGAAGCATCGATGGGTCGTATTTTGGGAAAACAAGGGGCGGCGGGGGTGCCGGCCGGCGGCGCGATCAGTGCGTGCCAAGACAAAACATATAACCGAGAAAGCTGTGGCTGACAAGTGTGGCAAACGATTGCCAAGAATAGGCAAACGTTTGCCATAATAGCCCAAAGCACCGCAACGATCGCAAACCAACGGCACAAGACGACATGGTTTTCACCTCCAGCAGCACGCACAGCGACGGCAGGCCCCTGCCGGTGCTCCTGCTCGCGATCGCGGCGATCTACAGTGCCGCGGCTACCCCATCCCGGCCATGCGGGTCGGCGTCCCCTGCGCCAGCGGCCGACGCGCATTCGTGAAGCTGGCGATCGATCGGCCCCACTTCCTTTTTCCAGAAAGAGACAACCATGAACTTCCAGCTTCGTTTTCTCGCCAGCCGCGCCACGCGCGCCGGCCTCCTGGGCGTTGCCGTCGCCACGCTGGCTACCGGCGCCTTCGCCGACATCCGGGTCATGTGTTACCAGGACGGCAATGAGTGCGACGTGACCGCTGACCTTATCAAGCGCTACGAGGCGCAGAATCCCGGCGCCAAGGTCATCCTTGACACCGTGCCCTACAAGACGGTGGTCGAGCAGCTGCCGGTGCAGCTGGCAGCCGGCCAGGGCCCCGACATCGCGCGTGTCGCCGAAATCGGCGGCCTGTCGAAAAATTACATCGACATCAGTGCCCATGTGAAGGACCGCAAGTACTGGGAAGACAACTTTGGCAGCACCTTGCCCTGGATGCGCAACAAGGCGGGCGACAAGGGCATCTACGGTTTCCTGTCGCAAATGACCATGACCGGCCCTTTCGTTAACAAGACCTTGTTCGAGCAGGCCAAGGTGCCGCTGCCCGGCCCCAAGGCCACCTGGGAAGAGTGGGCCGACGCGGCGCGCAAGGTGGCCAAGGCCACGCAGACCCCGGCCGCCATGGCCTGGGACCGCTCCGGCCACCGCTTCGCGGGTCCCGCCGTCAGCTATGGCGCGAAGATTTTTGATGCCAAGGGCAACCTCACGGTTGATGCGGGCTACAAGACCGCTGTGGGCAAGTTCGTTGCCTGGCACAAGGACGGCACCATGCTGAAAGACGTCTGGGGCGGTTCGGGCGGTTCCAGCTATGCCGATGCGGTGGGCGAGTTCAAGAACGGCCGCGTAGTGATGATCCTGTCGGGTTCCTGGCAGATCAACCGCATGCAAAAGGAAATCGGCAACGCCTTCGACTGGGTCGCCGTGCCTAATCCGTGCGGCCCCGCCGCTTGTTCGGGCATGCCGGGCGGCGCGGCCTGGGTGGCGCTCAAAACCACCAAGTCCCCGAAGGAAGTGGGCCGCTTCCTGGACTTCATGGCGCAGGAGGCCAACGTCGCCGAATTCGCCTCGCGCACCAATACCATTCCAGCCCACGCCGGGGTGGCCAAGCGGGGCTTGGCGTACACCAGCGCAGGGCCGGCCGCCAAGGCGGCACTGACCGTCTTTACCAGTGGCACTCCCACCCTGGCGCCGGCTGCCTACGCGCTGCAGGGCTACAAGTACAACCGCGCCCTGATGCTGCCGACCGTGACCCGGGTCACCCAGGCTATCGTGGGGGAAATCAGCGTGGACGAGGCCGTGACGAAGATCGGCACCGACATGGCCGAGGCGGTCAAGCAAGCCGAGAAGTAAAGCACACCCCCGTGGCGCGCACTGCGTGCACGCCTCCCCCTTGCAGGGGGCGACACCTGCGACCTGGCGGAGCCAGTTCCGCGCTGTCACTGGGCAAGACTGGGGCCAGGCGGTGCCATGACAGTTGATCGGAGTCTGTATGTCGGTTTTTTCGGCCTTCCTGGGCTTTTTGTTCAACCTGTTTGAACCGGTCTTCCGGCTGGGCCAGAAATGGCTGGGTGCTTCGCGCATAGGCTGGTTGTTCGTCGGGCCCAACCTGGTGGTGATCAGCCTCTTCACCTTTTTGCCGATCGTGGTGAACCTGGTGTATGCGGTGACCGGCGGGGTGAACCTGCTGCCCATGCAGCGGCCGTTTACGGGGCTGGAGAACTTCGCCATCCTGCTTGAGTGCCGCGACTACACCGACCTGCAGACCTGCCGCACCGACATCTTCTGGCGCTCCATCGCCAACACGGTGAAGTTCAGCCTGATCCAGGTGGCTTTGATGGTGTTTTTCTCGCTGGTCACGGCCCTGGTGCTGAACCGCAAGATCATCGGTCGCGGTTTTTGGCGCGGCGTGTTCTTCTACCCGGTGCTGCTGTCGCCGGTGGTGGTGGCGCTGATCTGGAAGTGGCTGCTGCAAAGCCAGGGTGTGTTCAATGCCGGCCTGGTGGCCATGGGCGCACAGCCGATGGACTGGCTGCTTGACCGGCACTGGGCTTTTTTCTGGGTGGTGGTGGTGTCGATTTGGGCCCACATGGGTTTTTACACACTCATCCTGCTGGCCGGCCTGCAGGCCATCCCGAAAGATGTTTACGAAGCCGCTGAAATGGACGCCGCGCCGCCGTTTCGCGTGCTCAGGCGCATCACGCTGCCGCTGCTCATGCCCAACCTGATCGTGGTGTTGGTGCTCGTGATGATCCGCGCGGTGCAGAGCTTTGACGAAGTGTTTGTGCTCACCGGCGGCGGCCCGGGTTCGGCCACCACTTTCATCGTGCAGTACATCTACCAGACCGGTTTTGCCGAGCAGATCCACCTCTACGGCCTGGCCGCCGCGGCTTCGCTGATCCTGGCCGCCGGCCTGATGGCCCTGACGCTCGCGCAGCTGCGGCTGTCCAAAGCCGGTGAGGCCGGAAAAATCAAGAAGTAAGGACGCAGTAATGGCAAATTTCCTTACCCGCACCAGGGGCCGAAAATACGGCGGCACCAGCCTGCATTGGACCGACTGGGTCTCTTACGCCTACCTGCTTGTCGGCCTCATCGTGATGTTCGGCCCGGTGCTGTGGCTCGTGATGTCGTCCTTCAAGACCGAAAGCGCACTCAGCCAGTTCCCACCGACCTTTCTGCCCTACAGCCAGAAGGAAGCGGTGGTGGCCGGTTACGACAAGCCCTTGCCGCTGTTCATGGCGAAGGACGAGCAGGGCAAAACCCGCGTGCTGGCACAGGTGCGCCGCATCGGCCTGGTCGCCACCATGGTCGACCCCGCGGCGCCGCAGACCGAACTGCGCGTGAACATCAATGATCGCAAGCCGGTGAATGAGCTCAAATTCGCCGGCGGTAACTACACCGAGCTGTTCGGAAAATTTGCTTTCGGTACTTACCTGTGGAACAGCGTGTTCATCACTGTGGTGGCCACCATCCTCACGCTGCTGTTCAATTCGATGGCGGCTTTCGCGCTGTCCAAATATCAGTTCACCGGGCAAAAGACGGTGTTCCTGCTGATCATCGCTACGCTGATGATCCCGCCGACCATCATCCTGGTGCCGGCCTTTCTGGTGATCTCGGAACTGAACCTGCTGAACAACCTCTGGGGCGTGATCCTGCCCGCAGTCGCCACGCCGACGGGCGTGTTCCTGCTGCGCCAGTACATGCTGACCATTCCCGACGAATTGCTCGAAGCCGCGCGCATGGACAACGCCAGCGAGTGGCGCATCTACTGGAAGATCATCCTGCCGCTGGCCGCGCCGGCGATGGCGGTGTTGGCCATCTTCTCGTTCATGTGGCGCTGGAACGATTTCCTGTGGCCGCTGATCGTGCTGTCCAAGTCGGAGCACTTCACCCTGCAGCTGGCGCTCAATGCCTTCCAGGGCGAACTCAACACCCAGTGGCACTACCTGCTGGCGATGACGGTGATCACCCTGATTCCGATCACCCTGGTCTTTGCCTTCCTGCAGAAATACATCGCCACCGGCATCGCCAGCGCCGGCGTCAAATAAACCAAGGATTCTCCCGTGGCCACTCTTGAACTCGCCAGCGTCGTCAARACCTTCGACAAAGCCGTCATCATCCATGGTGTGGACCTGACCGTTTCCGACGGCGAATTCGTGGTCTTCGTCGGCCCCTCGGGCTGCGGAAAATCCACGTTGTTGCGCATCATCTCGGGGCTGGAGCCCGCCAGCAGCGGTGACATCCGCATCGACGGCCAGCGCGTCAACGATGTCAGCGCCGCGCACCGCGGCTGCTCGATGGTGTTCCAGTCGTATGCGCTGTACCCGCACATGAGCGTCTACGACAACATGGCTTTCGGCCTGGAGAACCTGGGCGTGGCCAGGCCGGTCATCGAAAGCAAGGTCAACGCCGCCGCCGCTCTGCTGCAGCTCACGCCGCTGCTGCAGCGCAAGCCCACCCAGCTTTCCGGCGGCCAGCGCCAGCGTGTGGCCATAGGCCGCTCCATCGTGCGCGAACCCAAGCTGTTCCTGTTCGACGAGCCGCTGTCCAACCTCGACGCCGAGTTGCGCGTCTCCATGCGAGCCGAAATCCGCGACCTGCACGCCCGCCTGGGCGCGACCATGATTTACGTCACCCACGACCAGATCGAGGCCATGACCATGGCCGACAAGATCGTGGTGCTGCGCGCCGGCCGTATCGAGCAGGTCGGCTCGCCGCTGGAGCTGTACAACCGCCCCTGCAACCAGTTCGTGGCCGGCTTCATCGGCAGCCCGCGCATGAACTTCGTGCCGGCGGCGCAGATGCCGGGCGCCAAACCCGGCGCGCAGACCGTGGGCATACGGCCCGAGCACGCGCAGCTGTCGGACGACGGCCCGCTGCAGCTCTCGGTAACCCAGGTCGAGCAGCTCGGCAGCACCAGCATCCTGCATGGCAAGGTGGTGCCCGACGCGCCGTTTGAACTGATCCTGAACGGCCAGACCACGATCAAGCGCGGCGATACCGTCAAGGTCAGCGCCCCCGCGGAGCAGCTGCATTACTTCGACGCGAACGGCCTGCGCCTTTGAGTGCCGTGCCCGGCTGATCCCAATTCCTTTCGACTCTCCACCATGCGCCTGGACCATCCTCCCGTATTCGCCCTGCAATCCCGCAACGACAACCACCTTGTGCTGGCCAGCGACGGCGGCGCCGTGGCCCACATCTGGGTGCTCGAAGAAGACATCGTCCGCGTGCTGCTGCTGCCGCAAGGCAAACTGCAAATGCCGCGCAGCTGGACAGTGGCGCCCGGCCTGGAAAACGTGCCCGTCGAAGGACGCGACCGTTTTGACGTGAGCGGTTTTTCGCTGCCCGCGTTCGACCTCAAGGAAGAGGGCGAACAGCTGCAACTTACAACCGGCGCCGTGCGCCTGACCGTCGCGCTCAAAGGGTTCTTCTGCCGTTGGGAAAGCCGGCGCCAGGGCCGCTGGCAGACCACCGCCGCCGACCGTTCCACGCAAAGCTACAACTTCGGCTGGTGGGACGAAAAGGTCTACCACTACCTGCAGCGCGAACGCGGCGAGGCTTACTTCGGTCTGGGCGAGCGTGCCGGTGACGCCAACCGCGCCGGCCAGCGCTACCGCATGTGCAACCTCGACCCCATGGGGTACAGCGCGCGCAGCACCGACCCGCTGTACAAGCACATCCCGTTCTACATTACGCGAAAATCAGGTGATGGTGGTCGGCAGGACGCGGGCCTGTGCTACGGCCTGTTCTACGACACCCTGTCCGACTGCAGCTTCGACATGGGCCGCGAGATGGACAACTACCACGGCCACTACCGCTACTTCGTGGCAGACCACGGCGACCTGGACCTGTACTACATCGCTGGCGCCGACCCGGCCGCCATCACGCGACGCTACACCTGGCTCACCGGCCGGCCCATCTTTCCGCCGCGTTATGCGCTGGGCTATTCGGGTTCGACCATGACCTACACCGACGCACCGAACGCGCAGGAACGCATGGGCGAGTTCCTCGAGCGCTGCGAAGAGCATGACATTCCCTGCGACTCATTCCACCTCTCGTCGGGCTACACCTCTATCGGCAACGGCCGCTACGTCTTTAACTGGAATCGCGAGAAATTTCCCGACCCTGCGCGCTTCGTAAAGAGCTACCTGGACCGCGGCGTGCGCCTGGTGCCCAACATCAAGCCTGCGCTGCTCAGCACCCATCCGCGCTTCGAAGAGGCCAGTCGGGCCGGCCTGCTGGTGCAGGACCCCGACGGCCAGCCCACCGCCATACAGTTCTGGGACGGCACCGGTGCCTACCTCGACTTCACTAACCCCGCCACCATCGCGTGGTGGAAGCAGCAAGTCACCGAACAATTGCTCGAATACGGCATCCCCGCCACCTGGAACGACAACAACGAGTACGAGATCTGGAGCGACAAGGCCGTGGCCCACGGATTCGGCATGCCGCGCCCTGCGCGCGAGGCGCGCCCGCTGCAGACCCTGCTGATGATGCAGGCTTCGCACGCCGCGCAGTCCGAGTTCGCGCCGGCGGAGCGGCCCTACCTGGTGTCGCGCTCAGGCGCCGCCGGCATGCAGCGTTATGTGCAGACCTGGTCGGGCGACAACTACACGGACTGGGAAACCCTGCGCTACAACATCCGCATGGGCCTGGGCCTTGCGATGTCCGGCGTGTCCAACACCGGGCATGACATCGGCGGTTTCTCAGGTCCCGCGCCGGGGCCCGAGTTGCTGCTGCGCTGGGTGCAGCACGGCATCTTCCTGCCGCGCTTCAGCATCCATTCATGGAACGACGACAAAACCGTCAATGAGCCCTGGATGTACCCCGAAGCGACGCCGCAGGTGCGCGAGTTGATCCGCCTGCGCTACCGGCTCATACCTTACCTGTACGACCTAGTGTGGCGTTACCACAGCACGTACGAGCCCATCATCCGGCCGACGTACCACGATTTTCCTGAAGACGCGCATTGCCTGGAGGAAAACGACGACATGCTGCTGGGCGCCAACCTGCTGTTGGCCTCGGTGGTCGAGCCCGGGCAGGCGCAGCGCCGTGTCTGGTTGCCCGGTACCGGGGGTTGGTACGAAATGCGCACGGCGCGGCGCTTGAATGCCGGCCAATGGATCACGCTGGAGGCACCGCTGGATGGGCCGCCTCCGCTGCTCGCGCGCGAAGGCTGCGCCATACCCCTGAACCTCGGTGAGACCCATTTCGCGAATGTCGAGGATTTGCGCGGCTTTCAGGTGTTTCCCTTCCAGAATGACGGCAGTTTCGAGGCCACGTGTTTTGAAGACGACGGCCATACCCAGGCTTGGCGCAGCGGCGCTTTTGGGCAATGGCGCCTGCATGTTGAGTCCACTGCGCAAGGCTTGCATATCGCGGTGTTCCGTGATGGTACGCGGCCGCCTGCGCAGGACAGTCTGGCCCTGCTGCTGCCGGCGGCCGAACAACGTACGCTCAGTTTTTCCGGTGGAGTGCCGGTGCATGAGCAGCTTGAAGGCGCCTGGAGACGGCTGACCCTGAAGCTCTAACGGGCAACAATGGAGTCGGCCCCTGGCCTGCATGGGCTCTGGGCTTTGTAGACGTGCCAGTGATCATGCGCTTACCGCAGCGTGCTCAAAACTAGTCGAAAGATTAGGCGCGAGTTGCTGCAAAGGAGCGCCTGGGTGCCTCATGAGATTGACGGGCTCACTCTGCTGTCATTTGCCGTCTGATATCGGAGTGAACCCCTCAGACTGGACTACGCAGACCCTCAGAACCAAGCCACCTTCTGAGCGAGTTGCAATTCAAATTCCTTGGTTGAACGGTAACCGGGTGCGGAATGAGCCGCCCCATGCCCCTCAAAATGGCCATGAATGGCAGGCTAAGCATCCATCACTCGCAAAAATCCAAATTTGCGTAAGAAATTCTGCCGGGCGGCGACTACTACCTCAAGTAGATCACTACCAAGGACATTGCCATGCACCCGACCGAACGCACACCACCGTCAAAAACTACCTACCGACTCAAGGGCATTTATCCGCGGGCCCTGCTTTTGTCTCTTGCGTCGGTGATGTCGATGGCATCGGCTTTCGCGCAGGTTCCGGCAGCCCCCGCGGTCGCCGGCGCACCTCCTGCGGCGGCACTCACCGCCATGCCGCAGATCGAGGGAAAGACGATAGAAGGCGCTCCTTTCAAGCTGTCTTCGCTCAAGGGCAAGGTGGTGCTGGTGATGTTCTGGTCAACCGGCTGCGCGGTCTGCCGCGACAAGATGCCGGAATTGCGTAACAACTACGAGGGCTGGGCAGGCAAACCTTTTGAACTGGTCGCCGTCAACACCGACACACGCATGCAGGATTTCCTCGACTACGAGCGCATCATCTCCCGAACAGTCCCCCTGAAGCAGCGCTTCGTGCAGCTCTGGACGGGAGACGGGGGTTACAAGGACAACGTGGGAAAGCCCGCGCAATTGCCGGCCGCATTCCTGGTCGACAAGGCCGGCAAGGTCGTCGAGCGCTATGTGGGGCGCATTCCTCCTGAGGCCTGGGACCGCATCGCCGACTTGCTCTAGCAAAACACGCATCGACGAAAGGCTCGGTCACCACCACGCAAATTTTTTTGAAGTGGCGTAAGAAAAACAGAGCTCACCAGACTAACTCGCAACCACACAGAAAAACCTCTGCCGTGGTTGTTGTTCAACTTTCACAATTCACGAATTAACAGGAGTTTTCACCATGAACCAACGCGCCATGATTGCCGCTGCAGCCGCTTCCCTGCTGTCCACCATGCTGGTTGCAACACCCGCAGCCGCCCAGGAAAAAGAAAAATGCTACGGCATCACCACTGCTGGCCAGAACGACTGCGCCAACCTCAGCGGAACCCACTCGTGCGCCGGCCAGTCCAAGGTCAGCGCAGATGCCAACGAATGGAAATATGTTGCCAAGGGCACGTGTGCCGGCATGAAGGGCATGACCGCAGAGCAGGCCAAGATGAAGGCCATGGAAAAGAAGAGCTGACCACACACCTCGCCAGGATAAGGAAAAGGGCGATGCCGGATGGCCGGCCGCCCTTCCTGCAGACCTTCACGCCAGACCTGAGCAGCATCCATCATGTCTTCCTCACATCCCCCAGGTACCATCACTTGCGGCATTGGCTGGCGGCATTCCCACTACGGCGAACTGCTGGAGTCCTTGCCAGCCCTTGATTTCATCGAGGTTCATTCAGAAAATTTTTTTGGTGATGGGGGTGCCGCGCTGGCTGTATTGGGTCAGGCGCGTGAACACTACCCCGTCAGCTTGCACGGTGTGGGACTGGCCCTGGGTTCGGCATGCGGCATCGATGACTGGCACCTGGACCAGCTGGCCCGCCTGGCGGCGCGCATCGAGCCGGTCCGTATTTCCGACCACGCCTGTTTTGCACGCGGCGCGCCGCCGGGCCGCGTACTGCACGCTGCAGACCTGCTGCCCCTGGCCTTTAACAATGCCGCTCTCGATGTGATGTGCGCTAACGTGCAGCGCGTGCAGGATCGCCTGAAACGGCCGCTGCTGGTGGAGAACCTGTCGGCCTACCTTCACTTCAACAGTTCCGACCGCGAGGAAACCACATTTCTTCGTGAGCTGGTAGAGCGCACGGGTTGCGGCCTGCTGGTCGACGTGAACAATATTTATGTCAATGCGCTCAATGCCCGCCTTGCCGGGAGCGCGGCCGACCCGTTGGGCGCCTGCCTGCGGTGGCTGGAGCAGATCCCGCCCGCCTGCGTCGGTGAACTTCACCTGGCCGGCCACCACGACGGCGGCGATATCGTGATCGACGACCATGGCGGCCGCGTATGCACCGACGTCTGGCAGATCTACCGCCACGCCCAGCAGCGCTTTGGCGGCGTGCCGGCGCTGGTGGAGTGGGATACCGATATCCCGCCGCTGGCGGTGTTGCTGGATGAAGCCGCCAGTGCGCGCAACATCACCGCGGACGCGTCGCAGGCGGTGGGCGCGTGAACACGATCGACACATTGGCCCAGGAGCAGCAAGCGTTGTTGCAGGCCCTGCTGGGTGAGCGTGACGACAGCGGCCTTTGGCCCCATCTCCAGCAAGGCGGAGCCCATGGACGGCTGACACGCAGGGGTTTGCAGGCCTACCAGGCTAACGGGCTTGCTTTGGCGGAGCGGGCGCTGGGCGCAGCCTACCCGGTCCTTGCGCAGCTGATCGGGGATGAAAGTTTTGCGCCGCTCGCGCGGCATTTCTGGCGGCGCCATCCTCCCGGCCGCGGCGATGTCGCTTGCTGGGGCGATGGCCTCGCGGCGTTTCTGGAAGCGGCGCCGCAACTGGCGGACGAGCCCTATCTGGGCGACGTCGCGCGCATTGAATGGGCGCTGCACCAGGCCGCCACGGCCGCCGATGCCCAGGCTGACCCGCACTCTTTTTCACTGCTCTCCTCTGTCGATCCTGCGGAGGTCACGCTGACGCTGGGCGCCGGTGTTCTTCTGCTGGCCAGCGCCTACCCGGCGGCCAGCATTGTCAATGCCCACCTGCTGGGTGAGCCTGCGCTGGCTGAGGCGGGTGCGCTGCTGCGCTCCGGCACGGCAGAGCATGCACAGGTGTGGCGGCAGGGTTTCAAGCCTCGTGTGTGCGTGATCACTGCGGCTGAATATGCCCTGCTGGCGGCGCTTCAAGCCGGGAGCCCGCTCGACGCCGCACTGGACGACGCATTGGCATGTGCGCCCGTTGGCACATCGGGCGCCGCAGCAGCGTTCAGCTTCGAACACTGGTTAAGCCGGGCCGTACAGGACGGCCTTGTCACAGGGGTGCGCAGGCTGCCCTATTTACTTTCTCAGCCGGCTCATTCTGCCGGGCCCAACCCTTCCAACTTTCATAACAACCCAGGGGAACATTCATGAACACCATCCAATCTGCCCATGCAAGTCGAGCAGGCCTTGTGCAGCGCGGCCTGGGCCTGTGGCGCCTGCTGACCCGTTCGCTGGATTCGCTTCAGCCGCTTGCCGCTTTGCTGGCGCGGCTGTACGTCGCGCAAGTGTTCTTTCTCTCGGGCCTGACCAAGCTCCGGGACTGGGAGATCACCGTGGCCTTGTTCACCGACGAATACAAGGTACCCCTGCTACCCCCCGCACTGGCGGCGGCCATGGGTACGGCAGGCGAGATCGCCCTGCCGGTTCTGCTGGTGCTGGGCCTGGGCGGGCGCTTCTCGCCGCTGGGCTTGTTTGTGGTGAACGCCGTGGCGGTTATTTCTCTCGGCGAGATCGCCCCGGCTGCCCTGCAGCAGCATGTATTCTGGGGCTCGCTGCTGGCGGGGTTGGCCATTTACGGCCTGGGTCCGTGGTCGCTGGACCGCTGGGTCGGACCTCGTTTTCTACCCGGTCAGTGATAGACAAAATATGGCTATGGGTCAAATGGCCGGCAACTTCCGGCAGCTTACATATTCCGCCGGTACTGCCCACCCACCTCGAACAGCGCATTGGTGATCTGACCCAGCGAGCAGACGCGCACAGCCTCCATCAGCACTTCGAAGACGTTAAGGTTCTCAATCACGGCCTGCTGTAAGCGTTTTAGCATGGCCGGTGATTCTGCCGCGTGGCGGCGGTGGAAATCGTCCAGGCGCTGGAGCTGGCTCTGCTTTTCCTCTTCGGTGGAGCGGGCCAGTTCGAGCTTGTCCTGTACCGCATCGCCATGCGGGTTGCGGAAGGTATTGACGCCGATGATGGGCAGTTCGCCGGTGTGCTTGAGCATCTCGTAGTGCATGGACTCGTCCTGGATGCGGCCGCGCTGGTAGCCGGTTTCCATGGCGCCCAGCACGCCGCCGCGCTCGGCGATGCGTTCGAACTCCAGCAGCACCGCTTCTTCCAGCAGTTCTGTGAGCTCCTCGATGATGAAGGCGCCCTGTGAGGGATTTTCATTCTTGGTCAAACCCCATTCGCGGTTGATGATGAGCTGGATGGCCATGGCGCGGCGCACCGATTCTTCTGTGGGCGTGGTGATGGCTTCGTCGAACGCATTGGTGTGCAGCGAATTGCAGTTGTCGTAGATGGCAATCAAGGCTTGCAGCGTGGTGCGAATGTCGTTGAACTGGATTTCCTGCGCGTGCAGGCTGCGGCCCGAGGTCTGAATGTGGTACTTCAGCTTCTGGCTGCGCTCGTTGGCGCCGTATTTTTCTTTCATGGCAACCGCCCAGATGCGGCGCGCGACGCGGCCCATCACGGTGTATTCGGGGTCCATGCCGTTGCTGAAGAAAAAGCTCAGGTTGGGCGCGAAGTCGTCGATGTGCATGCCGCGCGCGAGATACGCTTCGACAAAGGTAAAACCGTTCGACAGCGTGAAAGCCAGCTGGCTGATGGGGTTGGCGCCGGCTTCGGCGATGTGGTAGCCGCTGATGGAAACGCTGTAGAAATTGCGCACCCGGTTATGCACGAAGTACTGGGCGATGTCGCCCATGACTTTCAGGCTGAACTCGGTCGAGAAGATGCAGGTGTTCTGGCCCTGGTCTTCCTTGAGGATGTCGGCCTGCACCGTGCCGCGCACGTTCTCTTGCACCCATTCGCGAATCTTCGCGGCTTCGGTCGCGGTTGGGTCGCGGCCGTTGTCTTTTTTGAACTTCTCCAGGTTCTGGTCGATAGCGGTGTTCATGAACATCGCGAGGATGGTTGGCGCCGGGCCGTTGATGGTCATGGAGACCGAGGTCGACGGGTTGCACAGGTCAAAGCCGTCGTACAGCACCTTCATGTCGTCCAGCGTGGCGATGGACACGCCCGAGTTGCCGACCTTGCCGTAGATGTCGGGCCGCAGGGCCGGGTCGTTGCCGTAGAGTGTGACCGAATCAAATGCGGTGGACAGGCGCTTGGCGGCCATGCCTTCGCTGAGCAGCTTGAATCGCGTATTGGTGCGGAAGGGGTCGCCCTCGCCGGCGAACATGCGGGTCGGGTCCTCGCCCTCGCGCTTGAAGGCAAATGTGCCGGCGGTATAGGGGTAGCTGCCGGGCACGTTGTCCAGCATCAGCCACTTGAGGATCTCGCCGTGGTCTTCGTACTGCGGCAAGGCCACCTTGCGGATGGTGGTGCCCGACAGGGATTTGGTGGTCAATGCGGTGCGGATTTCCCTGTCGCGGATTTTCACCACGTATTCGTCGCCGGCATAGGCGGCCTGCATGTCGGGCCATTGGGCTAGCAGGGCGCGGGCGTCGGCATCCATGCGCGCCTTGCGGTGGCCGGCCAGGTCTAGCGCGGCTTCGGCGGCGGGTGCGCGGTCGGGCTTGTCGATCTTGAGCATGGCGGCTGCCGCTTTGAGCTGCTGCACTTCGCGCGCCAGTTGGGCCTGCGCGCGGGCACGCTTTTTGTAGCCGCGCACGGTGTCGCTGATTTCGGCGAGGTAGCGCGTGCGCGCGGCCGGCACAACGGGTGTCTGGTTGGTGCTGTGGCGCACCTCGGCCGCGGGCAGCACGCCGCCCTCGAGCGCCAGGCCCAGGGCGGCCAGGCGCGGCTTGAGGGCCTGGTAAAGCGCGGTCACGCCGTCGTCGTTGAAGCGCGCGGCCATGGTGCCGAAGACCGGCATTTTGTCGGCTGGCGTACTCCAGGCTTCCTTGTTGCGTTGCACCTGTTTGGAGACGTCGCGCAGTGCATCGAGTGAGCCCTTGCGGTCGAACTTGTTGATGGCGATGAACTCGGCGAAATCCAGCATGTCGATTTTTTCGAGCTGGCTGGCCGCGCCGAATTCCGGCGTCATCACGTACATGGGCACATCGACATGCGGGACGATAGCGGCGTCGCCCTGGCCTATGCCCGAGGTCTCGACCACGATCAGGTCGAAACCCGCGCATTTGCAGGCGGCGATCACGTCGGGCAGGGCCTGGCTTATTTCGGAGCCGAAATCGCGTGTGGCCAGGCTGCGCATGAAGACGCGCTGGCCGCTGTCTGCATTCTTCTGGCCGGCAACTGGAACGGTCCACGGCGAAATGGCATTCATCCGGATGCGGTCGCCCAGCAGCGCGCCACCACTCTTGCGGCGAGACGGATCGATGCTGATGATTGCCACGCGCAGCTTGTCGTTCTGGTCCAGGCGCAGGCGGCGGATCAGTTCGTCCGTCAGCGAGGATTTGCCTGCGCCGCCGGTGCCGGTGATGCCGAGCACGGGGATCTTGCGGGCAGCGGCCTGCTCGCGCACCTTGCCGACCAGCGCGGCATCGGCTTTTCCGTTCTCCATCGCGGTGATTAGCTGGGCCAGGGCCCGCCAGTTCATCTCACCGTGGCCTTCAATGGCCTTGACGTTCTTCGGTGCGAGGCCGGTCAGGTCCTTGTCGCAGCGCATGACCATCTCGCCGATCATGCCGGCCAGGCCCATCTTCTGGCCGTCCTCGGGGCTGTAGATGCGGGTGACGCCATAGGCATGCAGCTCGCGGATTTCGGGCGGCACGATGACGCCGCCGCCGCCGCCGAACACCTGGATGTGCTCGCCACCGCGGCTTTTGAGCAGGTCGACCATGTACTTGAAATACTCGACGTGCCCGCCCTGATAGGAGCTGATGGCGATGCCCTGCGCGTCTTCCTGCAGGGCGGCCGTCACGACCTCGTCGACGCTGCGGTTGTGGCCCAGGTGGATGACCTCGGCGCCCATGCTTTGCAGGATGCGCCGCATGATGTTGATGGCTGCGTCATGGCCGTCGAACAGGCTGGCCGCCGTGATGAAGCGCACCTTGTGGGTGGGGCGGTAGCTGGCGAGTGCCTTGTATTCAGCGGACATATCGGTCATGGGTGTCTCCGGAGCGAGTGATAGGCGCTTTTAATTGACGTTTACGTAAACGTCAATCTTACTGCTTTCCCCGGAAAATAAAAAGGGGCGCCGAAGCGCCCCTTTTTCCTGCATTTGCCAATATCGGCGAGGTCACCGGCCGTACAGCATCTGCGGCAGCCACAGGCCAATGCCCGGGAAGATGTACAGCAGCACGATGGCAATGATCTGGATGCCCATGAAGGGCAGCATGCCCAGGAAAATCTGGTTGAGCGACACATGCGGCGGGCTCACTCCTTTCAGGTAAAAAGCCGCCATGGCAACCGGGGGCGAAAGGAAGGCCGTCTGCAGGTTCAGCGCCACCAGCAAACCGAAAAACAGCGGGTCAACGCCGAAATTGTCGAGCAGGGGGATGAAGATGGGCATGAAAATCACGATGATCTCGGTCCATTCCAGGGGCCAGCCCAGCACAAAGATGATGACCTGAGACAGGATCAGGAACTGGGTTTTCGTCAGGTCCATCGACAGCACCCAGCGCTCCACCAGTTCCTGCCCGCCCAGCAGCGCGAACGCCGCAGAGAAGATGGCGGAGCCGACGAACAGCCAGCACACCATCGCCGAGGTTTTGGCCGTGAGAAACACGCTTTCCTTGACCACGCTGAAAGTGAGTTGCCGGTAGGCAATTGCCAGCAGGAAGCCGCCCAGTGCGCCGACTGCCGCGGCCTCGGTTGGTGTGGCCAGGCCCATCACGATGGAGCCGAGCACCGCCATGATGAGGATCAGCAGGGGGAAGAAACTGGTCAGCAGCATCTTGAAGATTTCAAGCCGCGTGAAACTCAGCAGCGCATAGAACGCTGCGAGTACGGCGGCTCCTACGCCCACGCTGATCCAGTAAGAGGCTGGCGCCGGCACTTTATCCATGGCAGCGGCCATGGGAACCTGTGCACCCGGTGCGGCTGCTGCAGCTGGAGAGGACGCGGCGCCGGGCGGCTCTTTCACGCCCTCAGACGGAGGCTCCTTCAGGCCCTCGGCCGCAGGTTCCTTCAATCCGCCTTCGGCCGGTGGTTCCTGCAAGCCACTTTGCGCGGGCGGTTCGCTCAGTCCCCCTTCAGCGGGCGGCTCTGCCAATCCGCTGCTGCGTTCTGCCGCCGGCGCTTCGCCAATGCGCTGCATCGTGGACGCTTCCTCGGCCACCGGATTGGTGATGCTTTGGTAGCTCCACAGCGC
>NZ_JBFUBD010000006.1:0-69367 GCF_056405935.1 Polaromonas sp. P1_E3 | reverse complement strand
AGACTACTCTGAACCCGCAAGCTGCCTGGCCGTTTCCAACAGCCAGCAAGCCGTAAGCAGTAAGGTATTTCTGCTTGGAGCCCGATATCGAAAGATGTCGGGCTTTTTTCATGGCCGGCCCACCCATGAAACCGGCCCGACACCACACCCCTTTATTTGCCACTAGCGCTCCAGCATGAAACCGTTTCTCCCACTGCCTGACCTTCCTTTTCTACGGCGTGAGAAGAATGGAGACGTGTTGATCGACATTCACGTAGTGCCCAATGCCGCCAATACAGAGATGGTCGGCCTGCATGGCGAGAGCGGGCAACAGGCGCTGCGCCTGCGACTGCAGGCTCCGCCCATAGACGGCCAGGCCAACCAGGCACTGATGAAATGGCTGGCCGGCTGTCTCGGCGTTCCGAAACAGGCCGTGACGCTGGCCCGCGGAGAGACTTCAAGGCGCAAACAGTTGCGCCTCAGCGCTTCGGCCGCCAGCAAAGCCACATGGGATGAATGGCTGAAACCACTGAACCACAACAAGCCCTAGCCGCGTCACCCGCGGCGGGAAGCGGCCGCACGCTATTAATTTAATAGCTGGTGGCGCCCACCCCGTCTTGCTCAAGCGCTGATTTGCTCCGAACCCAGTGTGTAGTTCTGGCCGCCGCGCGTGGCGATCTTAAGTGCGCCCACCCGGTTACCCAAGGCGGCGCAGCGGTCCAGCGTCCAGCCTTTCTCCAAGCCAAACAGCAAGGCGCCACGAAAAGCATCACCGCATCCCGTCGGGTCGACTACAGCCCCGGCTTTCACCGGCGGCACCAGGGTTTTCTCGCCGCCAATCCAAACCTCACAACCTTCAGCGCCCAGCGTCACCACCAGGCCCTGCACTTTCCGGGACAACTCGGCGCAGGACAGGCCTGTACGGTCACACAGCATTTTGGCTTCGTAATCGTTGACGGTGACCCAGGTTGAAAGCTCCACAAAGTGGGAAAGCTCCTTGCCGTCAAACATCGGCAGGCCCTGGCCTGGATCAAACACGAAGGGGATGCCGGCCAGCTTGAACTGCTCGGCATGCTGCAGCATGGCATCGCGCCCGTCGGGCGAAATAATGCCGAGCTTGATGTCATCGCGCGCATCGATACGGGTGATGTGGGCCTGCATCATTGCGCCGGGGTGAAAGGCCGTGATCTGGTTGTTGTCACGGTCGGTCATGATCATGGCCTGGGCGGTATAGGTGTCACCGACCTGCCGGACAAATTCGGTGCTGATGCCCAGGGTTTTCATTCGCTCCACATACTCGGCGCCGTCGCTGCCGACTGTCGCCATGGGCAGTGGTTTGCCGCCGAGCTGCTGCAGGCTGTAGGCGATGTTGCCGGCACAGCCGCCGAACTCGCGACGCAGCGCCGGCACCAGAAACGAGACGTTCAGGATATGCAGCTGGTCGGGCAGTATCTGCTCCGAGAAGCGGCCCTCAAAGGTCATGATGGTGTCAAACGCCAGGGAGCCACAAATAACAGCAGACATTCAGTTCTCTCATTTCAGTCAGGGATAAAAAACCAGTACACGGTAGCCCGCGACCCGCAGGGCAGCCGCCGGCGCGGAAGCCGGTGGCGACGCGGCACTTGCCGCGTCCGTATCACCGGATATTTTCATGATGACCAACCCTTGCACCTCGGAACGTGCGGCCAGGGTCGGCGATCGGACGCCAAATTGCGCGGGCGCCAGGATGCGGCGCACCACGGCCTGGTCCTGTGAGTCGGTCAGGGTCACTTCCAGAGATGGCATCTCGACAAGCGTCACCCCCGTGTTTTTGAGCGTAAAACTGAGGCGGTAGGCATCAGGCCCTATCCGATTGAAGGTGGAGCTGTCGATGACCAGTGCCTCAATATGCCGGGGGGCGCGAATGTCACAGTGCAACTGGCCGCAAATCCCTTGAAGCGCCGGAACAAGCCGGGGTTCCAGCGCGGCCAGTGTGTCTCTTTGCTGGACAGCCCACTGCACGACCAGCACGGCCAACAGCGACAGGGACACCAGGGCCATGGTCCACCGGGTCAGTGGCCGTTTCCAGAACGCCTTGCGCCGGGCCTCCCGCACAAAAGAGACATCGTGTTCCACGCGCGAATCCGGCATGCCGGAATCCACATCTGAAAAGGCAAAACTGGAATCGTCGTCGACTGCCGGGCGCACCATCACGGGCCGGCGGACCGGGGGCTCATCCGGTAGCCCGCTATCGGGCAGTTCGAGCGGATCCTGCTGACGCTCCTGCTGTGCACGCTTCCAGCGCACAGGATCAAAATCGGCCGCGCTGTCCTGCGCATCGACAGGGCTGCCATGGCCTGAAGGCCTCAGGGGGACCCGGTCGGCAAACGATCTTGCGGGCGCCCATTCTTCCTTCGTGTCTGCGGCAACCACGGCCGGTGGCGCGGAAGGAACGAATTCCGGCAAGGGCATGGGTTCGGTATCCGCCACCGGAAACGATACCGAAGGCACGGGCGACGCCATGTCACGCGGCAGCAGGTGCGCAGAGGCATCAAAGACTTCAGCGCAATGCCCGCATCGCACCCAGCCCTGCGAGACTTTGAGTTGGTCGGTCACGACTTTGAACATCGTGCCGCATGCGGGGCAGCGCGTAATCAGGCTCATTTAGCGCTGTATTGTAGGGGTGGCGCCTGCTGCCGGCGGCCCGGAAACCGCCATACGCGACGGCCGGTGCCGGCTCAGAACCGGGCGGTCATCAGGATCCAGCCTTCTTGCGTGTCATGCACGCTGAGCTGGCAATAAGGGGCGTAGGCTTCCTTGAGCTCGTCGGCCTGGCGCTCCAGGATGCCGGCGAGCACCAGGTGGCCGCCCTTTTCGACGTGTGCGCACAGCAGCGGCGCCAGCACCTTGAGCGGCGTGGCCAGGATATTGGCCAGCACGGTGCGGTACCGGCCGGATGCCTTGTCGGGCAAGCCGGCATTGAGCGCCACGTGGTTGGCCTCGGCATTGGCGCGCGTCGATTCGACGGCGGCCGGGTCAATGTCGACGGCGTCGATGTCGGCGGCGCCAAACTTTGCCGCGCCGATCGCAAGGATTCCGGATCCGCAACCATAGTCGAGGACGCGCCCCAGGTCCTGCCCGGCCCGGCTTGCGATCCAGCGCAGGCACATACGTGTCGTCGGGTGCGTTCCCGTTCCAAAGGCCAGGCCCGGGTCCAGGCGAATCACCTGTTTGGCCTCGGCAGGTGGTTCATGCCAGGTCGGCACGATCCAGAATTCAGGCGTGATGTCCACCGGCTCGAACTGCGACTGCGTCAGGCGCACCCAGTCCTGCTCAGGCACGGGCTGGATGGCGACCACGCGGCAACCCGCGAAAAAATCCTGGGCCGCCAGCAAGCCGGCGGCATCGCGTGCCAGGGCTTCCGTGGAAAACAGCGAGACGATGCGGGAGCGCTCCCAGCCCGCCTTGGGCGGCGGCATGTCGGGTTCGCCGAACAGCGCCTGCTCGGCCGGCGTCTGGGCGTCGGCGTCCTCCACCGACACGCTGAGCGCATCGAGCGCGTCCAGCGCCTCGCTCAGGGTTTCCACCTCATCGACGGGGGCCAGCAGAACCAGTTCAAACATCATTGATCGTAGAAGAGTTGGATGCCAGTTTTCAGTTCAAGCCGGGGCCGCGGAACCGGCTTTGCCGGGCCGCAGGCGCAGCGGCCCCCTCGGGGGGCAGGGAACTACACGAAGTGAGCGACCGTGGGGGCTCACCTTTCTCGCTTTGAAAGCCACTCTTCCAGGTAGTGGATGTTCGTGCCCCCATCCATGAACTTGGCGTCCACCATCAGCTCGCGGTGGAGCGGTATGTTGGTGTTGATGCCTTCGACCACGGTTTCGGCCAGCGCCGTGCTCATGCGGGCCAGCGCCTGCTCACGCGTATCGCCATGAACAATGATCTTGCCGATCATGGAGTCGTAGTTGGGCGGCACAAAATAGTTGGCGTAAATATGCGAGTCGACCCGAACGCCCGGCCCGCCCGGCGTGTGCCAGGTCGTGATGCGGCCCGGCGAAGGGACGAACTTGTAAGGGTCTTCCGCATTGATGCGGCATTCGATGGAGTGGCCCTTGAGCTCGATATCACGCTGGGCAAAAGGCAGCTTTTCACCGGCCGCCACCATGATCTGGGTGCGCACGATGTCCACGCCGGTGATCCATTCGGTGACCGGGTGCTCCACCTGCACGCGGGTGTTCATCTCGATAAAGTAGAACTCGCCGTTTTCGTAGAGAAACTCAAACGTGCCCGCGCCGCGGTAACCGATCTTCTTGACGGCCGCAACGCAGCGCTCACCGATGCGCTCAATCAGCTTGCGGGGAATGCCCGGCGCCGGCGCTTCTTCAATGACTTTCTGGTGGCGCCGCTGCATGGAGCAGTCGCGCTCGCCCAGCCAGACTGCATTCTTGTGCTGGTCCGCCAGGATCTGGATTTCGATGTGCCGCGGGTTCTGGAGAAACTTCTCCATGTAGACCTCGGGGTTGCCGAAGGCCGCGCCGGCTTCGGCCTTGGTGGTCTGCACTGCGTGCAACAACGCCGCCTCGGTATGCACCACGCGCATGCCGCGCCCGCCGCCGCCGCCGGCGGCCTTGATGATGACCGGGTACCCGACCTGCTTGGCCGTGCGCTTGATGACGACCGGGTCATCGGGCAAGGCGCCTTCCGAGCCGGGCACGCAGGGCACGCCAGCCTTGATCATGGTCTGCTTGGCCGAGACCTTGTCGCCCATGATGCGGATCGACTCCGGCGTGGGGCCGATGAATTTGAAGCCGCTTTTCTCCACCCGTTCGGCGAAGTCGGCGTTTTCGCTCAGGAAGCCGTATCCGGGGTGAATCGCTTCGGCATCCGTCACCTCGGCGGCCGAGATGATGGCCGGCATGTTGAGGTAGCTGTCTTTGGAAGGCGCGGGGCCGATGCAGACTGACTCGTCCGCCAGCTTGATGTATTTGGCCTCGCGGTCGGCTTCGGAATAGACCATCACGGCCTTCACGCCGAGCTCGCGGCAGGCGCGCTGGATGCGCAGGGCAATCTCACCCCTGTTGGCGATCAGTATTTTCTTGAACATGCGTCGGTAAGCCTGGTTTGGAAAGTAGGCAGGGCGCCCGCTTACTCAATGATGAAGAGGGGTTGGCCGTATTCCACAGCCTGGCCGTTTTCCGAAAGTATCTTGGTCACCGTGCCCGACTTGTCGGCTTCGATCTCATTGAGGATTTTCATCGCTTCGATGATGCAGATGGTCTCGCCTTCCTTGACCACGCTGCCGAGTTCGACAAACGGCTTGGCGCCCGGGCTGGCGGAGCGGTAGAACGTGCCGACCATGGGGGATTTGACGGCATGCCCGGCAGGGGCTGCAGGCGCGGCATCTGCTGCCGGGGCGGCGGGCGCGCCCGCGGCGGGGGCCGCTGCCGGAGCTGCTACCATGGCAACCGGCTGCTGCATCACCAGGGGGGCACCGCTGGATTTGACGATGCGGACCTTGCCTTCTGCTTCGGTGATTTCGAGTTCGGACACATTGGACTCTGAGACAAGGTCAATCAGGGTCTTGAGTTTTCGTAGATCCATGGGGTTCTCCAACGACGGTAGATGCTGGGCAGCAAGATCAGCACGCAGCTTTTTGAATGAAAGCCCGAAAATCAAGGCAGTCACAACGCAGCGCCGATCTTCTTTCTTTTTTCACTTACTTTCTGCTTTTACGCTTTAAAGCGCTTATCAGTTAATTACTGCGGGGACGAGCCAGACGGCTTGCCCCGGGAAAGCGCAGAGTGTACATCAAGCTGGTGCCCATTCCCAACCGTCTGGCAGCTGGCCATTTCGCCAAAAAGTCCCCAAGAGTATGCGGTTAGAAGCTGTTGTCAGCCGTTACCGAAGGTTTCGATACAGCTCGCTCATCGGCAAGGCTCTGCCGCTAATTGAGCTTGGCCCAAAGCGCCAGGTCCTCCGGCAAGATCTTCCCGATCTTGCGATGAAGCAGTTCGCCCGAGGCGCTGAACACCGCGGTAAAAGGAAGGCTGCCGGCGATGTTGCCCAGTGATTTGCTGAGCTCGGTGCCGCCCAGGCCGGCCATGCCGACCGCAAAATGCAGCGGTCTGGTCTGCAGCCAGGTTCGCACTGCGCTGGGCTGATCAACAGCCAGACCCAGCACTTGCAGGTTTTTATCGCGATTTTCCTGGTAGAAGTAATCCAATAGAGGCAGCTCCTCAACACAGGGCGGGCACCAGGTGGCCCAAAAATTCACCAGCAGCAGTTTTCCGCGAAAGCTGCTCATGGACAGGTTCTTGCCGTCCGGCGTGTCGAAGTTCAGGCTCCAGAATGCGTCGGTCGCGCTGCCAGCAGCGCTGCCAGGGGTAGGGGCCACCACTTGTTCATCCACCGCGTGGGGCTGGAATCTCCACCAGGCGACGCCAGCACCGGCCAGGCCGGCCAAGGCGGCGGTACCGCCATAGAGCATGTTTCTGCGATTCACGTGTCTGTAGTTCCGGGTTGGGGGGACAGCAATTTTTGCACGGCAGCCAGATCGCCTCGCGGGGTCCGCCCCTTGCCATCCGGCCTGAGGGCACCGCGCAAGTCGTCGTGGTCATAAACCATCAGGTGTACACCCACAGTTTCGTTCAAAGGTTTGCACACACTTCGCAGGCTGAGCGCTTCCACGCTGTCACCGGTGAAGCCGGTCACGGTGCGCGGCTCGTAGTCCACATTGTGCTCAATCAGCGCAATCTCGGCTGATTTGGGGTCATCGCAGAACAGCTGGATGTAGATATCGGACAGCCGCGTGGCCGTTCCATGCCACACGGCGCCGCCCAGGTAAGGCCGGAACTGCGCCAGCCGTTCCATCCAGACCAGTGCCAGCTCGCGCAGCGCCGCCAGCTCGGCGGGCTGGGTGTCGGCACAGAAAAGGGCAATGTATTCGCGGACAGCGTCTTCCAGCTCATCATTGCCCGGCAATTCGGTGCGGGCCGGCAAGGCCATCTGTTTGACGGCGCGGCGCTTGGCTGGGCCATATTCCAGCCCTTCTTCCACCACCAGCGCGGCGGCCGTGGCGGCGATTTCGGATTTGAGGGTATGTGGTGTCAAGATCGGCTGGGTTGACAAGGATTGGCACATCGAAAGCCAATGGCGTCATGCGTATGAAGGAAGGGCGAAGCGATTGTGCCTTGGTTGGGTTCCGGCAAGGCGCTAAAGTTCACCCGGGTCGCAGCACCTCAGGTTGCTATTAAATCGATAGCTGCTGGCGCTCGTCCACATTGACCGAGAGGCACTTTTCTCTGGAATTTTCGCACAGCCACTGGCTTCATCCTGCGCAGATCCATGGAAAGCCCTGCCTAGAATACAGGCCATGCACATACATATTCTGGGAATCTGCGGGACCTTCATGGGCGGCCTGGCCGCCCTGGCGCGGGAAGYAGGGCACAAGGTGACAGGCTGCGACACCGGCGTCTACCCGCCCATGAGCGACCAGCTGCGCGGTTTGGGCATTGAGCTGATCGAAGGCTACGGCGCCGACCAGATGGCCTTTGAGCCGGATGTATTTGTGGTCGGCAACGTGGTGTCACGTGCCCGGCTGCCTGACGGCAGCGCCAAATACCCGCTCATGGAAGCCATCCTGAACAGCGGCAAGCCTTACACCAGCGGCCCGCAATGGCTCTCGGGCCATGTGCTGCACCACCCCACTCACCACCCGACCGGGCCACGCCATGTGCTGGCGGTGGCCGGCACGCACGGCAAAACCACCACAACGGCCATGCTGGCCTGGATTCTGGAAGCCGCCGGGCTCAAGCCGGGTTTCCTGGTCGGCGGCGTGCCGCTCAACTTCGGCGTGTCGGCCCGATTGGGTGAAGGCAATACCTTTGTGATTGAAGCCGACGAGTACGACACCGCTTTTTTCGACAAGCGCAGCAAGTTCGTGCACTACCGGCCACGCACCGCCATCCTGAACAACCTCGAATTCGACCATGCCGACATTTTTGACGACCTGGCCGACATCGAGCGGCAGTTTCACCACCTGGTGCGCACCATCCCTTCACAGGGCCGGGTGGTCGTCAATGCCGCCGAGGCCAGCCTGCAGCGCGTGCTGGCCCAGGGCTGCTGGAGTGAACAGTTGCTCTTCGGCAGCGGCCTGCTGAACAAAAGCGGCTTCATGGCCCACGGCGAGCCGCACGACTTTCATGTGCTCAAGGCCGGCGAAGCGGTCGCTCATGTGCAATGGGGCATCAGCGGCGTGCACAACCAGCTCAACGCGCTTGCCGCCATTGCGGCGGCTGAGCACGTCGGCGTGGCGCCCGAGGCTGCGGCGCGGGCGCTGTCAGAGTTCCAGAACGTCAAGCGCCGCATGGAGGTGCGCGGTGTAGTCCCGCGCAAAGGCGGCGACATCACCGTGTATGACGACTTCGCCCACCACCCCACCGCCATCCACACCACGGTGGACGGCCTGCGCCGCCAGCTGCAGAGCGCCGGCCGGGGCAGCGAACGCATCCTTGCCATCTTCGAGCCGCGCAGCAACACCATGAAGCTCGGCGCCATGACAGCCCAGCTGCCCTGGAGCCTGGAACAGGCCGACCTGGCGTTTTGCCACGCCGGCGGGCTGGACTGGGATGCACGCGCCGCGCTGGCGCCCATGGGCGAGCGCGCCCAGGTCGCCGGCACCATTGACCAGCTGCTTGAGCAGGTCACGGCGGTCGCCCGGCCTGGTGACCACTTGCTGTGCATGAGCAACGGGGGGTTTGGCGGGATTCATGCCAAGCTGCTGCACGCGCTGAAAGCCTGAGGGGGAATTCGCGAGAGACCAGGTCGCTATTGATTTGATAGCTGCTTGCGCACGGTCAGCAAGGGCTAAAGACCTGAATCGCTTAAATAGTCGAGGCGGTGAAGCTAGAAACTGATGCCCAATGTTGCGACATCCACGTGCACAACCGGCTTGCCCAACGCCGCACTCGACGCCCGGGCAAACGCCTGCGCCCACTGGGCATCGGCAAACTTTGCCGGTCCGGCGGCCTGAGCAATGACGACCACTTTGTCGGCCGTCAGCAGCTTGCCGGTCGGCCGCAGCGGCTCGCAGTCCATCCGGGTGAACTCACCGTCCAGCCACGTCCTTGCCGCATCGTGCGGCATGGGCTGCACTTCATTGAGGTCCAGGCGGATGGGCGGATGGCCCTTGAAGGTCACACTGACTTCGCTGCGCATGTCTGACTCCCGGCAAAGGATTGGATGACCCATGGTCGCGACCTGCAGGGTCGGCGGCAATTCGCGGAAACCCGCGCGCTGGCACTTAAACTTGAGGCCCTGTCCATGAATAACACCCCATGACTATTTTCCAGGCAACCTTAAAAACCGTGTCATGCCTTGTGGCGACGATGGCATTGACGGCATGCGCAGTGAAGTCCTTTAAATCGACGGCTATGGAAACGGCGCAAACGCCGATCCGGATTCTGGACGTTTACTGGAGTCCCAAACTACCGGCAAACTACAAACTGACAAAGAGCGCCCAAGGCTATCAGCCGGTAATCACCGAGGCGGATCGCAAGGTCGCCGCAGAGTCCCTGACGGCCCTGAGCCAGACATTTGACCGGGGGTTCAGGACCCTCTTCAGCGAAAGAATGAAGGCGTCAGGCGTAAAAACCGTGGAGGTCATTTCCGTTCCGCAGCAGCGATTGCCTAACCCGGTGGAAGGCCGTTACCAGCTCTTTGTCGATGTCAATGACATGGCGGTGGGGTGCACTGGCCTGGGCTGCGTAGCCACTTTTGACATCAAGGGCATGCTGCGCGCCCCTGAAAGTTCAGCGCCTGCGCTGACCTTCACCACCAAGGTCGGGCAACCCATTGTCGGCGCGAAAATCGATGACGCGCTATTCAACGCTTTTGCCAGCGCGCTCGCGGACGACCTGGACAAGAAGGGTTTTTTGAAGCGGTGAAACTCAGCTTGGCGCGCAGTTAGACGACAAAATAACCTGGACCTTGTTATTGCCCCCCACGTCGTAGCGGCTGAACGTGCCGCTCTGTGAGGAGCCGTAGGTGTAAGCCTGCGTCCATTTCGGCGGGGCGGTGTAGAGCCTCACCACCTCATCGACCAGATCGGCGACTTTTGCCTTGGGCACCATGTCCGCCAACTCGGCCACCCGTTGCCTGGGCAAGTCCTTGCGCCGGGCCATGTCTTCAGCATCCAGAAAGCCCTGAAACGCCGGGCGGGCAGGTTCGCCCTTGACGCGCTTGAGTTCGTCGAGCGATGCACCGGGGGCTACACCGCCTATGGAGCCGGTAAAAGGTGGCTCAAACCGCAGGCTGGCGACCTGCAGGCTGCTATCGAAGAAGATCCATACGCCACGGTCCGGCAAATGGTATTGATAGGCTGTGGCACTGGCCAGACCTGCACTGCTGTTAAAGCGCGTGGGCTCTATTTGCAGCGCGTAAAAAGCCTTCACCTTGGTGATGGAGTCGCCTTTGGTAAAGGGGCAGCCCTTTAATTGCGCGTCAGGGACCGCAGAAGCGCCTGTTTGTGCAAAACCCGCTGCACCGGCTGCCCACAAAACCCATCCCATGCTGTGACGCGCAACTTTGGCAAACCGGCTCGGACCTTTACCGGCGCGCGCACCGATGTGTTGCGAATTCGTGCATCCGTGGACTGTACCCATCGTGGCCTCCCTGCCAATAATTGATTTCGCCGATTGTTTCACATGCGTACGGCGCGCACACAGATACAACACCGGCGGGTCCCCACCAGAACCCGCAAATGCGCCTGCTTTGAGCTATTTCTTTTCGCGGCGCTTGAGCACGGCGGCCGACAGAATCTCGAGCACGTCCAGCGAATCGCCCCAGCCCAGGCAGGCGTCAGTGATGCTCTTGCCGTATTCCAGCGCTTTCGAGTCGTCCTTGCCTGGCGTGAATTTCTGCGCGCCTGGGTTGAGGTGGCTTTCCACCATCAGGCCGAACACGTGGCGCGAACCACCCGCCACCTGGCCGGCGATGTCGCGTGCCACCTCGACCTGCTTTTCGTGCTGCTTGGAGCTGTTGGCGTGGCTGCAGTCGACCATCAGCGTGGCCGGGAGTTTGGAGGCTTCGAGCTCCTTGCAGGCTGCCGCGACGCTGGCCGCGTCGTAATTGGGCGCCTTGCCGCCGCGCAGGATCACGTGGCAGTCCTTGTTGCCATTGGTCTGCACAATCGCGACCTGGCCGTTTTTGTGCACCGACAAAAAGTGGTGGCCGCGCGCTGCCGCCTGGATGGCATCGGTCGCGATGCGGATGTTGCCGTCGGTGCCGTTCTTGAAGCCAATCGGCGCCGAGAGGCCCGAGGCCAGTTCGCGGTGCACCTGGCTTTCCGTCGTGCGTGCGCCGATGGCGCCCCAGGAAATCAGGTCGCCAATGTACTGTGGCGAAATCACGTCGAGGAACTCGCTGCCGGCGGGCAGGCCGATGCGGTTGATGTCGATCAGCAGCTGGCGTGCGATACGCAGGCCTTCGTCGATGCGGTAGGTTTCATCCAGGTACGGGTCGTTGATCAGGCCCTTCCAGCCGACCGTGGTGCGTGGCTTTTCGAAGTAAACGCGCATCACGATTTCCAGCGTGCCTTCGTACTTCTTGCGCTGCTCAACCAGCTTGCGGGCGTATTCCAGCGCAGCCATCGGGTCGTGGATGGAGCAAGGCCCGACAACGACGAGGAGCCGGTCGTCCTTGCCCTGGATGATGTTGTGAATGCTTTTACGGGTTTTGCTGATCAGCGTTTCGACGGCGGTGCCGCGGATCGGGAAAAAGCGGATGAGATGCTCGGGAGGGGGTAGCACGGTGATGTCCTTGATGCGTTCGTCGTCGGTCTGGCTGGTCTTTTCGACGTTCGCATACCAGTTGTCGCTGGCGGAGGTGGGCTTGGCATTCATCGCTGTTTTCCTTTTCTTTCGGGATATCAATCAGGTCGTCACAAGTCAGGTCATTTAAAAAATTGAACGGGCAAAAAAAAACCGCCGGAGGCCGGCGGTTTTTGGAGAATCGGTGCGTTTTATCGGGTCACGCGTTGATCTCTCTACCGCCGGAAGCGCTTGAGAACCAAAAGTAACCGAAGTAAAACTTGGCCGAATTCATAAGCTGAAATGTAGCACAGGTCAAAAACAGGTCTTTTTCTTATCCAGCCCGGCCGGATCAGGCCGTTCCGCCGACCGTCAGACCGTCGATGCGCAGCGTTGGCTGGCCCACGCCCACCGGCACGCTCTGGCCTTCCTTGCCGCAGGTGCCCACGCCGCTGTCGAGCGCCATGTCGTTGCCCATCATGGTGACGCGGGTCAGCGCGTCGGGGCCGTTGCCCACAATCGTCGCGCCTTTGACGGGATACAGGATCTTGCCGTTTTCAACCCAGAAGGCCTCACTGGCCGAAAACACGAACTTGCCCGAGGTGATGTCGACCTGGCCGCCGCCGAAATTGGTGGCGTACAGGCCCTTCTTGATGCTGGCCACAATTTCTTCAGGCTGCTTGTCGCCGCCCAGCATGTAGGTGTTGGTCATGCGCGGCATGGGTACGTGGGCGTAGCTTTCGCGGCGGCCGTTGCCGGTGGGCTTGACCTTCATCAAGCGCGCATTCAGCGAGTCCTGGATATAGCCCTTCAGGATGCCGTCTTCAATCAGCACATTGCGCTGGCTGGCGTGGCCTTCGTCGTCGACGTTGAGCGAGCCGCGGCGGTCGGCAATCGTGCCGTCGTCCAGCACGGTGACGCCCTTGGCTGCCACGCGCTGGCCGATCTTGCCGGAAAACGCGCTGGAGCCCTTGCGGTTGAAGTCGCCTTCCAGGCCGTGGCCGATGGCTTCATGCAGCAAAATGCCGGGCCAACCCGAACCCAGCACCACGGTCATTTCGCCGGCCGGTGCGGGGCGTGCATCAAGATTGGTCAGCGCGGCCTTCACCGCGTCGTTCACATATTCGGCGATCTGCGCGTCGTCAAAGTAGGCCAGGCCGAAACGGCCACCGCCGCCGCCCGAGCCGACTTCGCGCCGGCCTTTTTGCTCGGCGATCACCGTCACGCTCAGGCGTACCAGCGGACGCACGTCGGCGGCCAGCGTGCCGTCAGCGCGCGCGACCATCACCACGTCGTATTCACTGGCCAGGCCCGCCATCACCTGCACGATGCGCGGGTCTTTGGCCTTGGCGAGCTTTTCCACCTTTTCAAGCAGCTTGACCTTGGCGGTGCTGTCCAGCGTGGCGATCGGGTCCAGGCCCTGGTAGAGCGAACGGCTGCCGGCAATCCTGCGGGCCGGCGTCTTCACGCGGGCCGATTTGCCACCCGCGGAAATGCTGCGCACGGTTCGGGCCGCGTCGAGCAGCGACGCTTCGGAAATATCGTCGGAATAGGCAAAGGCAGTTTTTTCGCCGCTCACGGCGCGCACGCCCACGCCCTGGTCGATGCTGAAGGAGCCGGTCTTCACAATACCTTCTTCCAGGCTCCAGCCCTCGCTGCGGGTGTACTGGAAATAAAGGTCGGCGTCGTCGGCGCCATGGGAGGTGATTTCACCAAGGGCGCGGCCCAGGTGCGCCTGCGTGAGGCCGAACGGCGCCAGCAACAGCTTTTCGGCAATCTCCAGCCGCCCCGAAGTGGACTCCGCCGTCGGCCTGGCTGTCGATGAGGCCGTGGACTTGTTGGAGGCGGAGGCAGGGGTGGAGCGAAGTGAGGTCATAAAGCCATTGTAGGCAGTCTGCCCTGCGCATGCCCGGCGCGGCGGCATTCCACCACGGGCCGCCTGCATTGCCGGCCGGCTCAGGATTTGCCGGCTGAATGCTTCACGTGCTTGAAAAGTGCCGCATCGTCCTCGCCGGCCAGCCCGGCCTGGTGCGCCTCTGCAAAAACTTCGCTGGCGGCGAGGCCCAGCGGCCCTTCAAACCCCACGGCCCGGGCGGCCTCCACGGCCAGCCGGGTGTCTTTTTCCAGCAAGGTTACATGTGCGCGCGGCGCATAGTCTCCCGCGATGGCGCGGCGCAGGCGGTCCGAGCCAATCCAGCTTTGCCCACTCGACTGCTCGATCACGTCCAGCGTCGTGCCCAACTCCAGCCCCAACCGGTCCGCCAGCGCCAATGCTTCGGCAGCGCCCACCAGGTTGATGCCAGCCAGCAGGTTGTTGACCAGCTTGGTGCGGGCGCCGTCGCCGGGTTTTTCGCTGATGCGAAACACCTTGGCCGACAAGGCCTGGAGCAGGCCGGCCTGCTGCGCATACACCTCGTCCTGGCAGGCCACCATCAGGCTCATGGAGCCGTCACGCGCCCGCGCCGGCCCGCCCGACATGGGCGCGTCCAGCGTGTGCACGCCGCGTTCGGCCAGGCGGGCGGCGAAAGATTCGACGTCCTGCGGCGAAATCGTCGGGCAAAGCATCACGGCATGGCCGGGCCGCAGCATGCGGGCCAGGCCGAGTGGGCCAAACAGCACCTCTTCGGTTTGCGCGGCGTCCACTACACAGATGATGAAGGCGAGCGAATCGGCTGGGGCATCGGCACCCGAGGCGATAGCGGCAGCGCCGAGCCTCACCATCTCTGCAACCTTGCCTGCATGGATGTCGCAGACCTGTACGTCCCATCCCCGATCCAGCAAATTGGCCGCCATGCCGCCGCCCATGTTGCCCACCCCGATCACGGTGACGAGTTTGGGGTTCACAACCAGGCGCCGTTCAGGACTGGACCAGCCGCTTGGCCTTGGCGATCGACATCAGCATGCCGATGGCCAGCCCCAGCGTCACCATGGCCGTGCCGCCGTAGCTGATGAAAGGCAGGGGAACGCCCACCACGGGCAGGATGCCGCTGACCATGCCCATGTTGACAAAGGCATAGGTGAAAAAAATCATGGTGAGCGCCCCCGCCAGCAAACGGGCGAACAGGGTCGAGGCTTCCAGGGCAATGGCCAGCCCGCGCAAAATCAGGAAGATGAACGCAGCAATCAACAGCAGGTTGCCCAGAAGGCCGAACTCTTCGGAATAGGCCGCGAAGATGAAGTCGGTGGTGCGCTCGGGAATGAACTCCAGGTGCGTCTGCGTACCGGCCATGAAGCCCTTGCCGGTGATGCCGCCGGAGCCGATGGCGATCATGCCCTGGATGATGTGAAAGCCCTTGCCCAGCGGGTCGCGTGAAGGGTCCAGCAGTGTGCAGATGCGCTGCTGCTGGTAGTCGTGCAGGATGGGCCAGCGTACGCCGTCGGCGCAGATTTGCGGCTCGAACCACACCACAAGGAACACCCCCACCAGGCCGAGCAGCACGGGCGGAATAATCAGCTTCCAGCTCAAGCCGGCAAAAAAGATCACCGCCAGGCCGGCGGCCAGCACCAGCAACGAGGTCCCCAGGTCGGGCTGCTTCATGATCAGCCCGACGGGAGCGAGCAGCAGCAGTCCGGCGGCCAGGAAGTCCAGCGGGCGCAGCTGGCCTTCACGTTTCTGGAACCACCATGCCAGCATCAGCGGCATGGCGATTTTCAGGATTTCGCTGGGCTGGATCACCACACCCACATTGAGCCAGCGCCGGGCGCCTTTTTTGGTGATGCCGAAAACCGCCACGGCGACCAGCAGCGCCACCCCGGCAATGTAAAGCGGCACGGCAAAAGCCATCAGGCGCTGGGGCGGCACCTGGGCCACCACGAACATGATGGCGCCGGCAATCAGCATGTTGCGGCCGTGGTCGATAAACCGCGTGCCGTGGTCATAGCCCGACGAATACATGATCAAGAGGCCCGCGCATGCGAGCAGGAACACGGCAAACGCCAGCAAGCCATCAAAGCCCTGTAGCAAGGGCAGGGTTCGCTGATAAAGGGAGGGTTTGTCGAAAACGGCAGCCATGTCGGGATTATCCGCCAGCCTTGAAGCCGCGAACGGGCCGCGGCACATTAGGCAGGAGCGGGGAGCGCTATCAAATAAATAGCTGCTTGCGCACGTCCTTATTGACCTACAGCCTCTTTTTCCTGGAAACTCCATGAAACACAGCGAAACCGGAAAAAGCCGGCCCGGTCAGAGCGCGCAGATCGCCCGCCGTCTAACATGCGGCATGCGCACCACCCACCTGCTCTACCTGCACGGCTTCCGGTCGTCGCCCCAATCCGTCAAGTCCCGGAAAATGGCGGCCCTGGTGCATGAATGCCACCCCGCCGTGCACTGGTGGTGCCCGCAGCTTCCCGCCTCGCCCCAGGCCGCGCTTCAAATGGTTTTTGATGAAATTTCCGGCTGGCCGCAGCAGGGCGGCTTTCAGCGCATGGCGGTGATGGGCTCGTCGCTGGGCGGTTTTTATGCCACCGCGGTGGCCGAGCGCACCGGCTGCAAAGCCGTGCTGCTCAATCCCGCCGTGGAGCCGGCGCGCGACCTGGCGACCTACATCGGCGAACAAACCGCCTGGCATAACCCGGACGAACATTTTTTCTTCGAGCCACGTTTTGTGGACGAACTCAAGGCCCAGCATGCCGGGCCGCTAAAGACGCCCGGCAACTACCTCGCCATCATTGCCAAGGGTGATGAAGTCCTGGACTGGCGTGAAATGGCGCAGCGCTATGCCGGCACCCGCATCCGGTTACTGGAAGGCGGCGACCACGCGTTGAGCGACTTCGACACGCACCTGCCTGAAATCCTCGATTTTCTCGCCCTGGCCTGAAATCTCCGGGAAGCAGCCCTGATTACACTAGTCCCCAGTCATCAAAGACACCAAAGGGACCCCGTTTTGTTTGTATTGTTTGAAGAAGCCGGAAAGTTCCTGGCCGGCCGCATTTTGTCCGAAAGCGACGCCTCGCTGCAGGTTGAGCTCGACTCGGGCAAGCGCGTGAAGATCAAGGGCGCCAACGCCCTGCTGAAGTTTGAAAAGCCCTCCCCTGCCGAAATGGTGGCCGCCGGCCAAAAGCTGAGCCAGGATATTGAGCTGGACCTGGCCTGGGAATTTGCCAGCGAAGAAGAATTCGGCTTTGCCGACCTGGCCCGCGACTACTTCAGCGCAGACGGCAAGGCCGCTTCGCTGGAGCAGCAGGCCGCCGCCCTGTTTCGCCTGTACGACGCGCCCCACTACTTTCGCCGCGCCGGTAAGGGCAAATTCAAAAAAGCGCCGGCAGAAATCCTGCAGCAGGCGCTCGCCGCCATCGAAAAGAAAAAACAGGTCGCGGCGCAAATCACCGCCTGGGCCGAAGAACTGGGCCGCGGCGAATGCCCGGCGCCCGTGCGCGATCAGCTCTACAAAATTCTCTTCAAGCCCGACAAGAACAGCGCTGAATACAAGGCCGTCGTTGAAGCCTCGCGCGCCACGCACACCGCGCCGCTCGATTTATTGCAAAAGGCCGGGGCCATCGCTTCGCCCTACCAGTTTCACTGGAAGCGCTTCCTGTTCGAGAATTTCCCCAAAGGTACGGGTTTCCCTGCGCTGCAGGCGCCCGAAGTCAAGGACGAATTGCCGCTAGCAGATGTCAAGGCATTTTCCATCGACGACTCGGCCACCACCGAAATCGACGATGCGCTGTCCGTTCAAGGCCTGGGTAACTCACGCGGTGATGGCACCGTCACGCTGGGCATCCACATTGCCGCGCCCGGCCTGGCAGTATTGCCCGGCAGCCCGATTGACAACGTGGGCCGTGCGCGGCTTTCTACCGTGTACATGCCCGGCTACAAGCTGACCATGCTGCCGGATGAAATCGTCAAGAGCTACACGCTGCAGGAGGGCCGCAACTGCCCGGCCCTGTCGCTGTACCTCACGCTGGACGAAGCCACGCTGGAGATCAAGGAAAGCGTGACCCGGCTGGAGCAGGTGCCCATCGTGAGCAACCTGCGCCACGACATGCTGGACAGCACCTTCACCGAGGCGTTTTTTGAAGCCGCGCAAACCAGCCCGCCCACCGGCATTCAGTGGGGTGTGGAGCTGACCTTTCTGCACCGGCTGGCCAAACACCTGAAGGCGCAGCGTGAAATCGTGCGCGGCAAGCCCGAGAACTTCAACCGGCCCGAYTACAACTTCCGCCTCGACAACCCCACGGGCGGCGAGCCACAGGGTAACGAGACGGTCAGCATCAGCACGCGCCAGCGCGGCGCGCCGCTGGATTTGATCGTGGCCGAGGCGATGATCCTGGCGAACAGCACCTGGGGCCAGTGGCTGGCCGAGCACGGCGTGCCCGGGATTTACCGCAGCCAGGCAAGCCTGGCGCCCGGCGTGAAGGTGCGCATGGGCACCAAGGCGCTGCCGCACGCGGGCATAGGCGTCAAAAGTTATGCCTGGAGCACCTCACCGCTGCGCCGCTACACCGACCTGGTCAACCAGTGGCAGATCATTGCCTGCGCGCGCCATGGCCGCACGGCCGCGCTGGTTGCGCCTTTCAAGCCCAAGGACGCCGAGCTGTTTTCCATCATTTCGGGTTTTGACGCCGCCTACAGCGCCTACAACGGTTTCCAGGCAGGCATCGAGCGTTACTGGACGCTCAAATACCTGCAGCAGAACCACATCACCGAGCTGACCGCCACCGCCTTCAAGGACAACCTGGTACGCGCCGACGAGTTGCCGCTGGTGCTGCGCGCCGTGGGGGCGCAGGGCCTGCCGCGCGGTGCGAAAGTGCGTGTGAAGCTCGGTGAGATCGACGAGATTACGCTCGACATTTCCGGCACGGTGACCGAGCGCCTGGATGTGGAAATCGACGAGTCACCCGACCCCCTGGGTGAGGACGACGGCGAGTCGGAGATGGCCGCCGGCCCGATCTCGATTGCTGTCGATGTCAATGAACCACAAACCGACACGGCTGCCGCGGTTCCGGTGGCCGGTTAATGTCGGTTAATGCCGGATTTCGCGCATAAACACCGATAATCTCCTTCTGTGAAATCCCCCAGCACACTGCAAATCGCCCTGGGCGCCTCCATCGCCTTCCACGTGGTGTTGCTGACGGTGCGTTTTGTGGACCCGGAGCGCTTTAACCGCGTGTTCCAGGACACCCCGCTCGAGGTGATCCTGGTCAATGCCAAGTCCAACGAAAAACCCGACTTTGCCAAAGCCATCGCACAGGCCTCGCTTGCCGGCGGCGGCGAAGCCGAAAAAGGCCGGGCCACATCGCCCCTGCCGCCTTCGGCCCTGATGGAGCTGGGCGACGCCACCGAAGACGCGCAGCGCAAGGTCGACACGCTGCAGGAGCAGCAAACCCAGCTGCTCGCGCAAATCAAAAAGCAACTGGCCTCCATGCCACCGCCCGACCCGACACAGCCCGCCAACAACCCGGCACAGGCCGAGCGCGAAGAAAAGCGCAAGCAGCTCATCAAGATCCTGGCGGAAATCGAGCGGCGCATCAACGAAGAAAACGCACGGCCGAAAAAGCGCTACATCAGCCCGGCCACACGTGAAGAGGTCTACGCCGTTTATTACGACGAACTGCGCCGCAAGATTGAAGACAAGGGCACGGTGAACTTCCCCGAGCTGGCCGGCAAAAAACTGTACGGTGAGCTCACGATGATCGTGACGGTGAATTTTGACGGCAGCGTGATCGACACGGAAGTCGTGCAGACCTCGGGCAACCTGACGCTGGACCGGCGTGCGCAAAGCATCGTGCGCGGTACCGGCCCTTTCGGCAAGTTCAACGACGCGATGCGCAGCAAGGCGGACCAGATCGTGGTGGTGTCGCGCTTCAAGTTCACGCGCGACGACACGCTTGAAACCAAACTCACCAGCCGCTAGTCCCAACGTCGGCCTGCCGCTCCAGCACCCATGAACACCGGCCCCGCCATGGATAAATACTACGTCCTGGGCAACCCGATCGCGCACAGCAAATCCCCGCTGATCCATGCGCGGTTTGCCGAGCTCACCGGCCAGTCCTTGCAATACGAACGCCTGCTGGTGCCGCTCGAGACATTTGCCGCCACCCTGGCCGGGCTGCTGCAAGGCGGCGCAAAAGGCTGCAACGTCACGGTGCCTTTCAAGCTGCAGGCCTTTGAGGCCGCAGCCACCCAGACCGACCGGGCGCAATTGGCCCGGGCCGCCAACACCCTGGTGCTGCAAGGCGGCGCCATCCATGCCGACAACACTGACGGCGTGGGCCTGGTGAACGATATCCAGAACAATGCCGGCGTTTCACTGGCCGGGCGGGATGTGCTGCTGATTGGTGCAGGCGGCGCGGGCGCGGGCGCACTGGCTACGCTGCTGGCGGCCGGACCACGCCGGCTGGTGCTCGTCAATCGCACACGGGCCAAAGCCGATGCCCTGGTGGCGCGCCACCGGGCCCATGCCTCCATGCAGGGCTTGCTACAAAAAACAGAGCTGCTTGCGCATGACCTGCAAGGGCTGCAGGGCCATTTCGATGTCATCGTCAATGCCAGCGCAAGCAGCCTGGCTGGCGCGGGCGTGCCGGTCCCCGCCAGCGTACTCAAGCCCGGCGCGCTGGCATGCGACATGATGTACGGCCCCGCTGCGGCGGACTTCATGGCCTGGGCCAGGGAAAACGGCGCCACGCCGCGCGACGGGCTGGGCATGCTGGTGGAACAGGCCGCCGAAGCCTTCGCCCTGTGGCGCGGTGTTCGCCCGCCATCGGCCCAGGTGCTCCAGGAAATACGGGCGCAGCTGGCATGAAAGCGGGCGCGCCATGAAAGCGTTGCTCAGGCTGCTGGGCCTGGGGCTGATTGCCGGCCTCGCGCTGCAGCTTTTCTTTGTGGCGCGCATCGCCATGATGGCCGTGGTGAACCCGGAGTCCACCGCTTTCCAGCGCTCGGAAGCCTACCTGGTCGTGCGCAACACCGGATCCCTCAAATGGCGGCAGCAATGGGTGCCTTACGGCGAATTGCCTGACAACCTCAAGCGCGCGGTGATCGCATCGGAAGATGCCAGCTTCGCCGAGCACGACGGCGTTGACATGGAAGCGCTGGAAAAAGCCTGGGACAAAAATGCCAAGGCCGAAATGCGCGCCGCGCAGTCCGTGAGCCGCCTCGCCCCGTCAAAAGCGGCGGCGGCACCGGCCAAGCCCCCCAAGATCGTCGGCGGCTCCACCATCACCCAGCAACTGGCCAAAAATCTTTTCCTGTCGGGTGAACGCACCCTGCTGCGCAAAGGCCAGGAGCTGGTGCTGACGCTGCTGCTTGAAGCCATGCTCGGCAAGGAACGCATCCTGGAGATTTACCTCAACAGCGTGGAATGGGGTGAAGGCATTTTTGGCGCTGAAGCCGCAGCGCAGCATTACTACCGCAAGCCTGCCTCAAAGCTCAGCGCCTATGAATCCGCACGGCTGGCTGTCATGCTGCCGCGGCCCAAGTACTTTGAAACACGGCCCGGCTCGGGCTACCTGGCCTCGCGCGCCAGCACCATCACCGCCCGCATGGGCGGTGTGGAACTGCCCTGAATGCTGGAAAGCAAAAAGGCCCTGCCCCATGAATGACAAGTTTTCTCCCATTCTGGCCAAGTTGATGGGGCTTTTCCTGCTGGGGCTGATCCGCACGCTGACCGGTGCACAGGCCCGCTGGCAGGGCTGCCCGCCCAAGGCGGAACAGCGCATTTATTTTGCCAACCACCAGAGCCATGCCGACCTCGTGCTGATGTGGGCAGCGCTGCCGGAAGAGCTTCGCAGCATCACCCGGCCGATCGCCGCAAAAGACTACTGGACCAAAACCCCTTTCAAAAAATGGATCACCACGGCGGTCTTCAATGCGATTTACGTGGACCGCGCCAAGACCGGCGACCAGGACCCGCTGGAGCCGTTGATTGAGGCGCTGAACAGCGGCGACTCGATCATCCTCTTCCCGGAAGGCACACGCGGCAACCAGGAGGAGCCGCAAAAATTCAAGGCGGGGCTTTACAACCTGGCACTGAAATTTCCGCAAGTGGTGCTGGTGCCCGCCTGGATCAACAATGTGCAGCGCGTCATGCCCAAGGGTGAAGTCGTGCCGGTTCCCATTCTCTGTTCGGTCACCTTTGGCGCCCCCATTGCCCTGGGCGCCGGTGAAGACAGGGCCGAATTCCTGGCGCGCGCCCGCCAGGCCGTCATGGATCTCAGGGAAACCTGACACAAGGCCCGGAATTCCGATGAACACTTTTTTGCGCAACCTTTCACCCTCGCACCAGGTCGGCCTGCTGTTTGTGCTGGTGTTCGGCATCCTGACCGTGATAAGCGTGGCCGCGTTCGTGATGTCCCTCAAGGACACGCACGAAGACGACCTGCACACCCAGAAGCTCAAGGAGTTCAACGGCCTGCTGCGCACCTCGTGGTTCATGTCGACGGTGTTCTGGATCGGCTGGACACTGGGCGAAACCGTGGCGACCGTGCTGTTCGGCATGGTGGCCTTTTTTGCACTGCGCGAATTCATCACACTGTCGCCTACCCGGCAGGGCGACCACCGCAGCCTGGTGCTGGCTTTCTTTGTGGTGCTGCCGGTTCAGTTTGCGCTGGTCATCACGCGGCACTTTGACCTGGTGACCGTGTTCATTCCGGTCTACGTGTTCCTGGCGATCCCGGTGGTCAGCGCACTGGCCGACGACCCGCACCGCTTCCTGGAGCGCAACGCCAAGCTGCAATGGGGCATCATGGTCTGCATCTACGGCATCAGCCATGTGCCGGCCCTGTTGCTGCTGAAGTTTCCCAACTACCAGGGCAAAAACGCCTTCCTGGTGTTCTTCCTCGTGTTTGTGGTGCAAAGCTGCATGATCGTCCAGCACCTGGTGGGCCGCAAGCTGAAGCGCCCAGCCAACGCGCCCAACGTCAGCAAAAGCTTTAACTGGACCAGCTGGCTGATCGCGGTTATCGTGGCCAGCTTGCTGGGCGGACTGCTCGCCGGCCTCACCCCCTTCAAGCCGGCACAGGCCGTGGCCATGGCCTTCATCGCTTGCGTGTCGGGCTCGCTGGGGCACCTGGTCATGAAGGCGCTCAAGCGTGACCGCGGCATTCCCAACTGGGGCAACCGCGGTGTGGGCGTCACCGGCGCCAGCGGCCTGCTGGACCGCGTGGATGCGCTGTGCTTCGGCGCACCCGTGTTTTTTCATTCGGTTAGATGGTATTTTGGCCTCTAGGCCAATAAACACGTGCGCAAGCAGCTACGAAATGTATAGCAGATGAGAATTCTCGGCATTGACCCAGGACTGCAAATCGCGGGCTTCGGCGTTATCGACATGGATGGCCAGCATCTGCGGTATGTGGCCAGCGGCACCATCAAGACCACGCACATGGAGCGCAGTGATCTGCCGGGCCGGCTCAAGGTGTTGTTTGAAGGCGTGTGCGAAGTGGTGGAGCGCTACCAGCCCGATGCGGCCTCCGTCGAAATCGTCTTTGTCAACGTCAACCCGCAGGCCACGCTGCTCTTGGGGCAGGCGCGCGGGGCCTGCATCACGGCCCTGGTCTCGCGCCAGCTGTCGGTCGCCGAATACACGGCGCTGCAGCTCAAAAAAGCGGTCGCCGGTTATGGCAAGGCCGGCAAGGCCGAAATGCAGGAGATGGTGATGCGCCTGCTGAAGCTTCCATCGCTGCCGGGCAAGGATGCGGCTGACGCCCTGGGGCTGGCCATTACCCACGCCCATGTCGGCACCGCCCTGCAACGCCTCGCTGCGGCGTCGGGCACAGGCGCAAAGTCCATCAGTCACTACAGGGACGGCCGAAGCCGCTAGATAGCCGGGGGCGCCAGCAGGCCCCTGATGGCCCGGTGAGGTCCGGCGGGCTTAACGGCCGCGGTATTCGGCCACCACCTCATCCAGTGAAGGATTGGACCTGGCTTTTCCGCGCACCAGCACAATGGGCAGCTCGCCGCTCATGATGGACGAGATTCGCTGGGCATCGGCAGGGTCGCCGCTTGCCACCGTAAAACTGATGCTGTGGGTGCGTGTAACCGGAATTCCCTTGCTCGAAAGCTGCTCAGCCAGGCTGTCCGCCCGGCGGGCCGCTTCTTCGGGRCAATCTTCAGCGGCGATCACTTGAACCGCATTGGAAGCGGTCGTGCTGGTTCCGGGCAGCATGACAAAGCCATTTGAACTTGAACTTGCCGCAGAGCCGGCTGACACCGCCAGCGGCTGGCCTTCACGGTGCTTGGTCCAGTACTGGTACCCAAAACCCGCAAGACCCAGCACGATAAGGATTTTAATGAAGCTCATGAGGTCTATCTCCGGGAGTTACGCCGGTTGGCAGCCGATTGAAACCGCACCAAATGCGGTGCTTCAGAGGGTCCAGCGCAGAGGCACGTCGTTGTGAGCGAACTATAGCGCAAGGGGCGGGTACTACAAAGCGGTCAACGGGCCATCGGCGCCCTGAGGAAGAGGAGGAAGAGGAGGAAGAAGGAGCCGCCACCACCCGCCGCGGGCTGGTGCTATGCCACGCGCTCAAGTACCAGTACGGCAAAAAAGCCGAAGGCGGCGATCAACGTCCATTTGAGAACTGTGAGCCCAAACTGCTTGAACCGTGGCTGGCCGGTGCCCGCGTAAAACATGAAAGACACCACCGCGGCCAGCAAAAACAGCAGGATGAGCCATCGGAACAGCAGCATGGCGAGCCTCGCTGGGCCTACCAGGCACGCGCCAGGGTGGCGAAGCCTTGGGGTGCCTTTTTCTCGTCTTCGAAAGTGACGACTTCGTAGGCGTCCTTGTGCGACAGCAACTCGCGCAGCAGCTTGTTGTTCATGGCGTGGCCGGAGCGGAACGCACTGTAGGCAGCCAGCAGCGGTTTTCCCAGCAAATAGAGGTCGCCCATGGCATCAAGAATCTTGTGCTTCACGAACTCGTCGTTGTAGCGCAGGCCGTCGCTGTTGAGCACCTTGTAGTCGTCCATGACGATGGCGTTGTCCAGCCCGCCACCCAGCGCCAGGCCGTTGGCGCGCATCATTTCCACATCCTTCGTAAAGCCGAAAGTGCGGGCGCGCGCAATGTCGCGTGTGTAGGCGCCAGAGCCCATGTCGAACTCCACGCGCTGCCCGGTGGAGTCCACTGCGGGGTGGTCAAAATTAATTTCAAAACTCAGCTTGTAGCCTTCATAGGGACTCAAGCGCGCCCACTTGGCCGTGGCGCCTTCGCCTTCGCGCACTTCCACAGGCTTGATCACGCGGATAAAACGCTTGGGCATGGCCTGTAGCGCGATACCGGCGGATTGCAGCAAGAACACAAAAGAGGATGCCGAGCCATCAAGTATGGGGACCTCTTCCGCCGTGATGTCGACATAGAGGTTGTCGATGCCCAAGCCGGCGCAGGCCGACATCAGATGCTCCACCGTATGCACCTTGGCATTGCCGCTGGAAATAGTGGACGCCAGCCGGGTGTCCGTCACGGCTTGGGCCGAAATCACGATATCGACGGGCTGCGGCAAATCAACCCGGCGAAACACGATGCCCGTATCGGGCGCTGCGGGGCGCAGGGTCAGCTCCACCCGCTGGCCGCTGTGCAGGCCCACGCCTACGGCTTTGGTCAGGGATTTGAGGGTGCGTTGCTGAAGCATATGGGTCATTTTAAGTGTTGCAGCCGATTGCCGCAGTTGGAGTCTTTGATGGCCACCATAGCCAAAGTGCTACAAGTCCAGCCTTGTTACAGGTGCTGCCTGAAGAATGCCGTCCAGTGCGGCACCGCGACGAAGCGGTCCTTCCAGTAGCCCGTGTGAAAAACCTTGCTGACACATCGGGCCATCATGGCGTTGACGTCGTCACCGGGCACGGTGATGCCGCTGTTAAGTTCGGTCACACCCGATTCGTCGACCAAGACATCGCACTTGGCATAGTGCGGCCCGAAGGCATTGCGTTGCCGCTTGTAAGGTGCGTCGAAACTGTGGCCCTCGCCTTCCAGCACCACGATCTTCGCGTTGCCACCGCGCCCGTTCATCCAGCCCACGTGGCGCTCACAGTATCGGCTCGGGGTTTCGTCGTCCACTTCACCGGTGATGAAAAGGAAAGGGGTATTCACGTAGGCGTCACGCCGGGCATTGCGATAACCGCAATAGCCATACAAAGCCACCACCGCGTCAACGTGTTTGAGGTTGAAATCGCTGGTGTACAAGCGCCGCATGTTGCGCTCAATCAGTGCGTGTGCGAATTTCTGCTGAATCATGACTGCGGCGCCGCCGCCCTGCGACTCACCGATGCTGCCGACTTTTTCGAAACCGCGGCCGCGCAGCCAGCCGGCAGCTGCGAGGCTGTCAGTGGCCATATTGAATTCATTCCCGCCTTTGCGCGACGCCGCCGGGTAGTCGTTGTGCGTCACGTCGATGCCTCGAGGCCTCCAGTGATCAATCACCAGCGCTGCGAAACCTTCCTTCTGAAGGCTGTCCACATAATCGAACATGCGGCTGTCGATACCCTGCGAGCCGTGCGAGATCAGCACAACCTTCGTCTGCCCGGGCTGACTGAACAGGTAGCCCTGCGCATCGAGTTTGTTGCAGACAAAGGGAGTACCCGCGCACACCATGCTGGGCCAACTCACTTTTCCGGCCGCCTCGGGCCTGGCGGTCTGGGCGACCGCGAGCGGCGCAAGAAAAGCTGCCAGGGCGGCGATACACAATGCCGGGATTTTCATTTCCACCTTTTTTGACGAAATTCTGTCAAACGACAAGGAAAAAAAGTGGCCGAACCAGTCCACGCCCCAACGGCGATTAATCGAATGGAAAGCGTAGCGAGCGGGCTGAGGTTGCGCTGAGGAGCGGAGCCGTACTCAGGTACGGCGAGCACCGCAAGTGCAAGATCAGCCTGCGCAGTAGCTTTACATCGATTAATCGGCCTGCTTGCGCAGAAAGGCCGGAATCTCAAAGTCGTCCATACCGCCAGAGGCCAGGGCGTCGACTTTTGCGGCCGCCTGGGTCCGGTTGGTACGCCACACGCTGGGGACCGACATGTTGCCGTAGTCAGGCTGTGCCGATCCCATGGCCGTCTGCGCCGTGCCGGCGCCATTGGCTGTGGTGTTCAGCGTTGGGACGTTGAACGGCACGTTGTCAGTACCCGTGCGCAGCACCTGCAGCGGCGGTGCATGGCGGCGCACGCCCTGGCGCGAGAGGCCCGTTGCAACCACGGTCACACGGATGTCGTCGCCCAGCTCATCATCGTAGGCCGTGCCGTAGATCACATGCGCATCGGGGGAGGCGTATGCGCGGATGGTGTTCATCGCCAGCTTGGATTCGCTCAGCTTGAGCGAGCCCTTGGCCGCGGTGATCAACACCAGCACGCCTTTGGCGCCGGACAGATCAATGCCTTCCAGAAGCGGGCAGGCCACGGCCTGTTCGGCCGCGATGCGGGCGCGGTCCGGGCCGTTGGCCTTGGCCGTTCCCATCATGGCCTTGCCGGGTTCACCCATCACGGTACGCACGTCTTCAAAGTCGACGTTGACGTGGCCGGGCACGTTGATGATTTCGGCGATGCCGCCCACGGCGTTTTTCAGCACGTCGTTGGCATGGGCAAAAGCCTCATCCTGTGTCACGTCGTCACCCAGCACTTCGAGCAGCTTTTCATTGAGCACCACAATCAGTGAGTCAACGTTGGCTTCGAGCTCCGCCAGGCCGAGGTCGGCATTGGTCATGCGGCGGCCGCCCTCGAAGTCAAACGGCTTGGTCACCACGCCGACTGTCAGGATGCCCATTTCCTTGGCCACGCGTGCGATCACGGGGGCCGCGCCGGTACCGGTGCCGCCGCCCATGCCCGCAGTGATAAACAGCATGTGCGCACCGGCAATCGCGCTGCGGATGTCGTCCACCGCCAGTTCGGCGGCATCGCGTCCCTTGTCGGGCTTGCTGCCCGCGCCCAGTCCGCTGGCGCCCAGCTGGATGGTCTTGTGCGCGCTGCCGCGGCTGAGTGCCTGCGCGTCGGTATTGGCGCAGATGAATTCGACGCCTTGCACGCCGCATTCAATCATGTGCCCCACGGCGTTGCCGCCACCGCCGCCCACACCGATCACCTTGATCTGTGTGCCCTGGTTGAATTCTTCGATTTCAATCATTTCGATGCTCATTGGGAGCCTCCTAATTCAATAAAACTGCAGTTGCCAATAATTGGAAATTTGTATTTATGGTTGACATGGCTTCCTCACGCAGGGGGATCCGCCCCGCCTGAATGCATACAACGGGACGGCCTGCCGATAAAAGTGGAATAGGTATTCATCAGAAATTCCCCACAAACCAGTCCTTGACCCGGCCGAATGCGTTGTGCACACTGCCTGCCTTCTGCGACACTTTGTAGCCGCGCATGCGGGCCAGCCTGGCTTCTTCGAGCAAGCCCATGACCGTGGCGGCCCGGGCCTGGGCCACCATGTCCGACAGCGCACTGTTGTAGCGCGGCATGCCCCGGCGAACCGGTTTGAGGAAGATGTCCTCGCCAAGCTCCACCATGCCGGGCATGACGGCACTGCCACCGGTGATCACGATCCCGGAAGACAGTACTTCCTCATAGCCCGACTCGCGGATCACCTGCTGGACCAGCGAGAAAATTTCCTCGATCCGCGGCTCGATCACGCCGGCCAGCGCCTGCTTGCTCAGCATGCGCGGCCCCCGGTCGCCCAGCCCCGGTACTTCCACCTGGGTGTCGGGATCGGCAAGCAGCTGCTTGGCGTACCCGCTTTCCACTTTGATGTCTTCAGCGTCCTTGGTGGGCGTGCGCAGCGCCATGGCGATGTCGCTGGTGATCAGGTCGCCGGCAATCGGGATGACCGCGGTATGCCGGATGGCGCCGCCGGTGAAGATGGCGACGTCGGTGGTGCCGGCGCCGATATCGACCATGGCCACACCCAGCTCCTGCTCGTCCTGCGTCAGCACCGCCAGGCTCGAAGCCAGCGGATTGAGCATGAGCTGGTCGACTTCAAGCCCGCAGCGACGCACACATTTGATGATGTTTTCAGCAGCGCTCTGGGCGCCCGTCACGATGTGCACCTTGGCTTCCAGTCGTATGCCGCTCATGCCGATGGGCTCGCGCACATCCTGGCCGTCAATCACGAACTCCTGCGGCTCCACCAGCAGCAGCCGCTGGTCGGTCGAGATGTTGATGGCCTTGGCTGTTTCGATCACGCGGGCAACATCGGCCTGCGTGACTTCCTTGTCCTTGACCGCCACCATTCCGCTGGAGTTGATGCCGCGGATGTGGCTGCCGGTAATGCCGGTGTAGACGCGGGCGATCTTGCAGTCGGCCATCAGTTCGGCCTCCTTGAGCGCCTGCTGGATGCTTTGCACGGTGGCGTCGATGTTGACAACCACGCCGCGCTTGAGGCCATTGCTCGCCGCGATGCCCAAGCCGGCAAGCTTGAGCTCCCCGCCCGGCATGACCTCGGCCACCACCGCCATGACCTTGCTGGTTCCGATGTCCAGCCCGACCACCAGATCTTTGTATTCCTTGGCCATATATTTACCTTTTTTTCTTTCCGTCGTCTTTGTCAGCGGGGTTTCCCGTGGTGACGCCCCTGAGCCTGATCGCAYACCCATTGCCGTAACGCAGGTCGGCGGACTCCAGGTCCCGCCCGTACCGCGATGACACCTGCGTCACCGTGGCAATGAAGCGGCGGGTGCGCACCTGTATTTCATCCAGCGAACCGTGCCCCAGCTCAATCACGGCGCCACTGTCCAGCTGCGCACGCCAGCCGCCCTGGCTGGTCATCTGCAGCTGCTCCAGCGTGGCATCGGTTTCATCAAACATCGGCGCCAGCATCCGGTAGGCCTGCAGCACCTGGGAAGCCTGTCCCGGCGGGCCGTTCAGCACCGGCAGGTCTTCCGCCTCCACTTCGCCCTGGTTGGCTTCAAACACTTCGCCGAAGCTGTTGACCAGCCGGGCATCGCCTTCAGCGCCCCAGAACGCCACCGGCTTGTGCTCCTGCAGCACCACCTTCAACCGGTTGGGGAATTCGCGCTGCACCAGGGCCCTGCGCACCCAGGGAACAGATTCGAATACTGCGCGCGTGGCGCCCAGGTCCACCGTGAAAAAATTACCCGACAGCCTCGGCGCCACATTGGCCCGCAATGTCACCGCGTTGTTGTGCGTCAGGTCACCCTGCACGTGAATCGCACTCAGGCTGAACAGGGACTGGCGCATGAGCCACGCCACAGCCACTGACGCAACCATGGCGGCAAACGCCAGGCCCAGAACCACCGAAAAGGTGTTCATGAGCTTGACGTCCATCGGCAAGGAGGGCGGCAGTGGCAGGGTTCTGCTCAAGTGGCGGCACCCCCATGTCTTTCGTGATCGAGCGAAGCGGTCTTCAGCACCTCGATGCACAGGTCTTCGTATGAGATTCCAGCCGCACGGGCGGACATGGGCACCAGCGAATGGCTGGTCATGCCCGGTGACGTGTTGATCTCCAGCAGGTAGGGCTTGCGCGTCAGCCTGTCGATCATCACGTCGGCGCGGCCCCAGCCGCGGCAATTGAGAACGCGGAAGGTATCGAGCACAAGCTGCTGGATGGCGGCTTCTTCGCCTTCCGGCAGCCCGCAGGGCACCAGGTACTGCGTGGTGTCCGTGAAATACTTGTTCTGGTAGTCGTAGTTGCCGTCGGGCGCCACGATACGGATGACCGGCAGCGCGCGCGCCCCGGCCCCCGTACCCAGCACCGGGCAGGTCACCTCGTCACCGCTGATGAACTGCTCGCACAGGACATCGGCATCGAGCTGTTCAGCCTGCGCCACAGCGGCGGCCATGGCGGAGCGCTCCGTCACCTTGGTCAGCCCGATTGACGAGCCCTCACGTGCCGGCTTGACAATCAAAGGCAGGCCAAGCTCATCAGGCACGGCGGCGATGTCGGAAGCGCTGTAAGTGCCTCGACGCAACAAACGATAGCGGGGGGTCGGCAGCCCTTCGGAAATCATCACGCGTTTTGTCATGACCTTGTCGATGGCCATGCTGGAGGCCATGACACCCGAGCCGGTGTAAGGAATGCCCAGCAGCTCCAGCGCGCCCTGCACCGTGCCATCCTCCCCAAAGCGGCCATGAAGTGCGATGAAGCAACGCTCGAACCCGTCCTTCTTCAGTTCGCCCAGGTCGCGCTCGGCAGGATCAAAAGCATGGGCATCCACGCCGCGCGAACGCAGCGCCTGGAGCACACCGTTACCCGACATGAGCGAGACCTCGCGCTCCGCCGACAGGCCCCCCATCAGGACGGCGACTTTTCCAGAATTCAACATGTCTGCCTTCATGGCCGGGCCTCCCTGGCACCATCGGTTCCTGCCGGTTCCAGCATTTCTGCCACCCTGGCGGGCACCATGCCGATGGACCCGGCACCCATGCACATCACGACGTCGCCATCCAGCGTGTTGTCGATGATGGCCTGCGGCATGGCATCAATCTCATCCACAAAGACGGGTTCCAGCTTGCCGGCCACACGCAGCGCACGGGCCAGTGAGCGGCCGTCGGCGGCGACGATGGGCGCCTCGCCGGCGGCATACACCTCAGACAGCAGTACCGCATCGGCGTTGCCGATCACCTTGACGAAATCTTCAAAACAGTCACGCGTGCGTGTGTAGCGGTGCGGCTGGAAAGCCAGCACCAGCCGTCGCCCTGGGAAGGCGCCGCGTGCGGCCGCCAGCGTCGCGGCCATTTCCACCGGGTGGTGGCCATAGTCTTCGATCACGGTGAAATGTCCGCCGCCCTTGGCCGGCATCTCCCCGTAACTCTGAAAGCGCCGTCCGACGCCCCGGAATTCAGCCAGCGCTTTTTGTACCGCCGCGTCCGGCACGTTGAGCTCAACGGCAATGGCAATGGCCGACAATGCATTGAGCACGTTGTGCTCGCCGGCCAGGTTGAGCACGACTTCCATGTCGGGCAAGGTGACGCCGTTGCGGCGCTGGGCCGTGAAATGCATTTGCGCACCCACCGGCCGCACGTTGACGGCGCGCACCTGGGCATCCTCGCCAAAGCCGTAGCTGGTGATGGGGCAGGAAACCTGGGGCAGGATGTCGCGCACAGCGGGGTCGTCCGTGCACAAAATTGCTGTGCCGTAAAAAGGCATGCGGTGCAGGAAATCGACAAACGCCTTCTTGAGGTTGCCGAAATCATGACCGTAGGTTTCCATGTGGTCGGCATCGATGTTGGTGACGACAGCCATCACCGGCAGCAGGTTCAGGAATGAAGCGTCCGACTCGTCGGCCTCGACCACGATGTAATCACCAGAACCGAGTTTGGCGTTGGCACCGGCGCTGTTGAGGCGCCCGCCGATGACAAAGGTCGGGTCCAGGCCGCCTTCGGCCAGCACGCTGGCGACGAGGCTGGTGGTGGTGGTTTTCCCGTGGGTCCCCGCGATCGCGATACCCTGCTTGAGGCGCATCAGCTCGGCCAGCATCAAGGCGCGCGGCACCACGGGAATGCGCTTTTCGCGCGCCGCCAGCACCTCGGGGTTGTCGGCCTGCACCGCGGTGGACGTCACCACGGCGTCGACCATCTCAAGATTGCCGGCAGTGTGCCCGACGAAGGTTTTGATGCCGAGCTTGCCCAGGCGCCGCAGCGTCGGGCTGTCAGACAGGTCGGACCCCGAAATGACATATCCCAGGTTATGCAGCACCTCGGCAATGCCGGACATGCCGGCGCCGCCCAGGCCGATGAAGTGGATATTTTTGATGGCGTGTTTCATGTCGCCAGCTCCTCGCAGGCAGCCACCACACGGGCCGTGGCTTCAGTTTTTTGCATCGTTTTGGCCTGTAAGGCAATCTGGACAAGCGCAAGGCGCTCTGTTTTTTGTAGCATCGCGGCGAGCTTTGCGGCGGTAAGGTCGCGCTGCTGAACCAGCCATCCGCCGCCCCCCTCGACCAGAAACTTCGCATTAACCGTCTGGTGGTCGTCGACCGCTGCAGGGAACGGCACGAACAGTGCTGCGGCACCCACGGCCGCGATTTCAGTGACCGTACTGGCACCGGCGCGGCAAATGATCAGGTCGGCATCGGCAAAGGCCTGCGCGGTGTCTTCAATAAACGGCGTGAGTTGCGCCTGCACACCGGCTGCCGCGTAGTTGGCGCGCAACTCCTCGATCTGCAGCGCGCCGCTTTGATGGGTGACATGCGGCCGCTCTGCTTCGGAAATCAGGGCCAGAGCCTTGGGCACCACCTCGTTCAATCCCCGGGCGCCCAGGCTGCCGCCAACGACCAGCAATTTCAGGGGACCGGTACGTCCGGCAAAGCGCTCCTGCGGGCCGGGCTGGCGGGTGAATGCGGGTCGCAGTGGGTTGCCTACCCACTCGGCCTTGGGCAGCACACCCGGAAATGCCGTGAAGACGCGGTCAGCCACGCCCGCCAGTACCTTGTTGACCATGCCCGCCACCGAGTTCTGCTCGTGCAGCACCAGGGGCTTGCCCAGCAGCACACTCATCATCCCCGCCGGAAAGCTGATGTAGCCCCCCAGGCCCACCACCACATCGGGCTTGACACGGCGCACCACCTGGATGCTCTGCCAGAAGGCCTTGAGCAGGCGCAGGGGCAAAAAAGCCAGCGTGAGCGGGCCTTTACCCCGCACACCTGAGAAGTCGATCGATTCAAAAGGGAAGCCACGTGGCGGCACCAGCTGGCTTTCCATGCTCGGACGGGCTGCGCTGCCGCGCCCGCCCAGCCAGTGCACGCGCCAGCCACGCTCCCGCAATGCTTCAGCCACGGCCAAGCCGGGGAAAATGTGGCCGCCTGTTCCCCCCGCCATGACCAAAGCACAGTGCTGCCTGCTCATGCGCGGCCCCCTCTCATGAGCATCGGCACTGACGCGCCGCAGCGCTTTGCGCTGAACCAATTTTGGTGAAACAGACTGTTCATGCGCGGCCTCCGCGCATCAACCGGCACTGGCGCGCCGCAGCGCTTCGCGCTGAGCCAATTTTGGCGAAACAGCTCTTCATGCGCGGCCTCCCCGCATCAAGAGCCTGTTTTCATAATCAATCCTCAGCACTACGGCCAGGGCAATCAGGTTCATCAAAATCGCTGAACCGCCATAACTCATCAATGGCAGCGTCAGGCCCTTGGTCGGCAACGCGCCCAGGTTCACGCCGATGTTGATGAAGGTCTGAAAACCCATCCAGATGCCCACACCTTGCGCTACCAAGCCAGCAAACAGGCGGTCCAGGGCAATCGACTGGCGGCCAATGTGCATGATGCGCCGGGTCATCCACATGAACATGCCGATCACCGCCAGCACGCCCACCAGGCCGAACTCCTCGCCAATCACAGCCATCAGAAAGTCGGTATGTGCTTCCGGCAGCCAATGCAGCTTTTCGATGCTGCCGCCGAGGCCTACGCCAAAGATCTCGCCGCGGCCGAAGGCAATCAGGGAATGGGACAGCTGGTAGCCCTTGCCCATCGAGTATTTATCACTCCACGGATCGAGGTAGGCAAAAATGCGCTCGCGCCGCCATTCGCTGAGCATCACCATCAGACTGAAGGCGACTACCACCACGGCTGCGATGACAAAGAACATGCGGGCGTTAACGCCACCGAGAAAGAGGATGCCCATGGCAATGACCGAGATCACCATGAAGGCGCCCATATCGGGTTCGGCCAGCAGCAGCAATCCGACAATCGCTATGGCGACRGCCATGGGCATGACGGCACGGAAGAAGCGCTCCTTTACTTCCATCTTGCGGACCATGTAATCCGCCGCATAAAGAAGCACTGCAAATTTAGCGAGTTCTGATGGCTGGAAGTTCATGATTCCCAGCGAAATCCAGCGGCGGGCACCATTCACGCCTTTTCCGATGAAGGGCACCAGGACCAGGATCAACAGCAGCAGGGAGAGGACAAACAACCAGGGCGCCAGCTTCTCCCATGTGGCCAGCGGCACCTGAAACGCCAGCACGGCAACGATGAAGGYGACCACCAGCGACAGCACATGACGCATCAGGAAATGGGTATGCGCATAACGCGCAAATTTGGGGTTGTCGGGCATGGCGACGGAGGCCGAATACACCATGACAAGGCCCCACATCAACAAGGCCACGGTGACCCACAGCAAGGCCTGGTCAAACCCGGCCATGCGCACAGGAGGCGCGGCCAGCGTCTGCGGCCGGCTGTGTCCGCCGAGCCGCACCGGAAGGACTTCCGACGCGGCCTTGCCGACGCCGGAGAACCAGCCAAAAAAACGCGCGGCGGCCGTCACAGTACCTGCCCCTGTTCTTGCGCCAGCGCCTGGACAGCCTCACAAAACACCTTGGCCCGATGTTCGTAGTTGTCGAACATGTCGAAGCTGGCACACGCTGGTGACATCAGCACAGCATCGCCTGCCTCGGCCTGCTGCGCAGCCAGGTTGACCGCTTCTTCCATCGAAGCAGCGTCAAATGCGGGAACATTTCGCGGCAAGACTTCCTTGATGAGAGGCGCGTCGCGCCCTATCAACACCACGGCACGCACATGGCGCTGCACCGGGTCGGACAGCGGCGAAAAATCCTGCCCCTTGCCTTCGCCGCCCAGGATCAGTACCAGCTTGCGCTCCAGGCCCAGCCCCGTCAGGGCCGCCACAGTGGCGCCCACATTGGTTCCCTTGCTGTCGTCAAAGTATTCAATTTCGTTGATGACGGCCACGGATTCCACACGATGCGGCTCACCGCGGTATTCACGCAGGCCGTGCAGCATGGGTGCCAGGTTGCAGCCTGCCGCGACGGCCAGGCCCAGGGCCGCCAGGGCATTGGTGGCGTTGTGCCGGCCGCGTATGCGAAGGGCTTCGATTGGCATGAGGCGCTGCACATGCAGCTCCACTTCTTCGTCCTTGCGGCGCTTGATGGTTTCATCAGCCTCGGCCGCGCGCACCAGCCAGGTCATGCCGTTCACGGTTTCAATGCCGTAATCGCCGGGACGCTGCGGCTCGCCCGCGCCGAAGGTGGCATGCGGGCGCAGTTGCGGCGGCTTCAGCCGTACCTTGACGGGCGGCGGCAGCATCGCCATCACGCGCTCGTCGTCGCGGTTGAGCAGCATGAAGGTGGTGGCCCCAAACACCCTGGCCTTTGCCGCTACATAGGCATCCATGTCGCCGTGCCAGTCGAGATGGTCCTGCGTGATGTTGAGCACCACGGCGGCCGTTGGCTCAAAGCCCTGCACGTCGGCGAGCTGGAAGCTGGACAGCTCCAGAGCCCAGACTTGCGGCAGGGTTTGCGCATCCATGTGGGCCGACAGCGTGTCGAGGAGCGTAGGGCCGATGTTGCCGGCCACGGCCACGGTTTTACCCGCGCGCTGCACCAGCTGGCCGAGCAGCGAGGTCACCGTGGTCTTGCCATTGGTTCCCGTGATGGCCAGCACCGCAGGGCGGTAGCCGGGCACCGGCTCGGCTTGAACCAGAGCCAGCAACGCAGCGGGTAACGCAGCTTCTTCCCCGGCTTCATCCGCAGCCGGCACCTCGTCCGTGGCATCGGGCACGGCCATGTCCGTTTCTTGCAGGTCGCCTGAAGTTTCAGCTGCCAACGCGGTTTCGCCTAGGGGCGCATCAGCGGCAACAGCGGCATCGGCTATCCCAGCTGCTTCAATAGCCTGAATCGTGTCGGACGCGTCAAGCGCGGCAGGCGTATCGGGCAGAGGCGCTTCGGCCGGCGGCTCGGGAGTCGCAACAGCATCAGTGGATTCTTCAGCCGCCTCGGCAGCGGGCGGCTCGCGCAGGTCCGCCAGCGCGCGCGCGAAGAGGTCCAGCTCCCCGCCCACCGGCAAGCCCATGGCGCGGGCGGCGTCGGCTACCGGTGCGATGGTTTCAGGCGTCAGGCCGGGCGAGCGGTAGACCACGCGCACGGCGGTGCCCTGCACCAGCTCCGGGGTGAAGGCGCCGCCCACAAAGGCCACGCCCGGCAGTTCTTCACGCAACTTCGCCAACAAGGGCGGCGCTTCACGCGTATCGGCAACCGTCACGTGCGCCCCGTGGCGCGCGCACCAGCGCGCCATGGCCAGGCCGGACGCGCCCAGGCCCAGGATCAACACGGTTTGGTCTTGTAAATGCCGCATGCCTGTTACCTGAGCTTCAAGGTGGAAAGGCCGATGAGGCACAGCAGCATGGTGATGATCCAGAAACGGACGACCACCTGGGTTTCTTTCCAGCCGCTTTTCTCGAAGTGGTGGTGCAGCGGCGCCATCTTGAGGATGCGGCGGCCTTCGCCATAGCGTTTCTTGGTGTACTTGAACCACGTCACCTGCATCATCACGGAAAGCGCTTCGACAACGAAGATGCCGCCCATGATGGCCAGGACGATTTCCTGTCGCACGATGACGGCGATGGTGCCCAGCGCCGCACCCAGCGCCAGCGCGCCCACATCGCCCATGAACACCTGGGCCGGATGCGTGTTGAACCAGAGGAACGCCAAACCGGCGCCCGCCATGGCCGAGCAGAAAATGAGCAGTTCGCCGGACCCCGGAATGTGCGGGAAGAAAAGGTATTTGGAATAGACCGAGCTGCCTGTGACGTAGGCGAATACACCCAGCGCGGAGCCCACCATGACCACGGGCATGATGGCGAGCCCGTCCAGCCCGTCGGTCAAATTGACGGCATTGCTCGAACCCACGATCACGAGGTAGGTCAGGATCACAAACCCGAACACACCCAACGGGTAGCTGATTTCCTTGACGAACGGCACGAGCAACCCGGCCTTGGGCGGCAGGTTCACGTCAAAGCCCGACTGCACCCAGCTGAAGAACAACTCCAGCACCCGCATGTTGGAACTTTCCGAAATACTGAACACCAGGTAAAGCGCTGCCACCAGGCCAATGATGGACTGCCAGAGGTATTTCTCACGGGAGCGCATGCCCTCCGGATCCTTCAGCACCACCTTGCGCCAGTCATCTGCCCAGCCGATAGCGCCAAAACCCAGGGTGACGATGAGGACAATCCAGACAAAGCGGTTTGACAGGTCGAACCACAGCAGCGTGGAAATGCCGATGGCCAGCAGGATCAGAACGCCACCCATGGTCGGCGTGCCGCTCTTGCTCAAATGCGTTTGCATGGCGTATTCGCGGATCGGCTGGCCAATCTTGAGCGAGATCAGCCGCCGGATGACAAAGGGCCCGGCCAGAAGGCCGATGAGCAGCGCAGTGAGCGCGGCCATGACGGCGCGGAAGGTCAGGTACTGAAACACCCGGAAGAATCCGAATTCAGGTGAGATCGACTGGAGCCACTGGGCCAGGCTAAGCAGCATGGGGCTCTTCCTTATGGTTATGGTTTTGTTGAGTTGGGTCGGATGCGTGAGCCGTGACGGCCTGAACCACACGCTCCATCTTCATGAAACGGGAGCCCTTGACCAGGACGCTGCCTGTGCCGGGCAGCTCCGCCAACACAGCAGCGATGAGCTCGTCGATGCCGCCGAAAATCTGCGCACCACCGAAACCAGCGGCCGCCTGCTTCGATTGCTCGCCCAGCGTGAAAAGTTTTTCAATGCCCAGCGCGCGTGCATGGCGCCCGGCCTCGTCGTGAAATTGCGGCCCCTGGTCGCCGACCTCGCCCATGTCCCCCATGACCATCAGGCGCGGCCCGGGCAGTTCGGCGAGAACCTCAAGCGCGGCGTGCATGGAGTCTGGATTAGCGTTGTAACTGTCGTCGACCAGGGTCAGCAGCCGGTCACTCAGAGTCACGGGGATGGCGCGGGAGCGGCCCTTGACCGGCACAAAAGCCGAAAGCCCCTCGGAGATCGAGGCCAGGGGTACGCCCGCCGCCAGCGCGCAAGCCGCTGCTGCCAGTGCATTCTTGACGTTGTGCCGGCCAGCGATATGCAGCGAGAAATCTGCAGCGCCTGCAGGCGTGGCGGCGGCCACCTTCCAGCTACCGCCTTCCCATTGCGCAGTCCCGGTGATATCGGCTGGGCCCGAGAGCGCGAAGGTCAGGACCTTGCGCTCACCCACGAGTTCGCGCCATAGCGGGGTGTATTCGTCGTCTGCTGGAAAGACCGCAGTTCCCCCCGCATGCAGAGAATGAAACACTGCACCGTTTTCGTACGCCACCGCTTCCACCGTGGCCATGAATTCGAGGTGTTCGCGCTGCGCATTGTTGACCAGCGCAACCGTGGGCCTGGTGAGCTCAGCCAGGTAGGCGATCTCGCCGGGATGGTTCATGCCGAGCTCGACCACGCCCACTTCGTGCACGGCAGACAGGCGCAGCAACGTGAGTGGAACGCCAATGTCGTTATTGAGATTGCCTTCGGTTGAAAAGGCTTTATCGGCCTTCCATGCGCGCAATATCGACGCGATCATTTGCGTGACGGTTGTTTTTCCGTTACTACCTGTCACTGCAATCAACGGCAGGCTGAATTGGGAACGCCAGCCTGCGGCCAATTGCCCTAGCGCCAGACGGGTGTCAGTAACTTCCAGCCCCGGCAGGCCGGCTGGCGCCAGGCCGTGATGGGCAATGGCCGCCACCGCGCCCTGGGCCTTTGCCTGGGCGAGAAATTCGTGGGCATCAAAACGTTCGCCCTTGAGTGCCACAAACAGGTCACCGGCCTGCAGGCTGCGCGTGTCGGTGTTGACGCGCAATGCCGTTACGCTGGCGTCTCCCACCAGCCGGGCGGCAGGCAGCCAGTCCAGGGCTTGCTGCAAACGCATCATGGCCGGCCTCCGGGTACAGCCAGGGCGTCGAGGGCGGCCTGCGCATGGGCGCGGTCAGAAAACGGAAGCCTGACGCCATGTATCTCCTGATAACCTTCGTGACCCTTGCCTGCCAGCAGCACCACGTCTTCAGGAGCCGCCAAACCCACGGCGTGCGTAATGGCGGCGGCCCGGTCCGCCTGCACGTGTACGGCATCACAATGGCTCAGGCCCAGCAGGACCTGGCCGATGATGGCCAGCGGGTTCTCGCTGCGCGGGTTGTCGCTGGTGACCACCACCTGGTCGGCATTTTTTTCGGCCACGGCCGCCATCAACGGACGTTTGGTGGTGTCGCGGTCACCGCCACAGCCAAACACGCACCATAGCCGGCCATTGCGGCGTGCCGCTGCGGGCCGCAGCGCCAGCAACACTTTTTCCAGGGCATCGGGTGTGTGTGCGTAGTCGATAACCACCAGCGGCCGGCCCGGGACGGCCAGCGTCTCGGTGCGGCCGGGTACCGGCAGGAGGCCGGCACATGCCTTCACCGCGTCGACAAGTGAAACGCCCATGGCGCGCAAAGCCGCGAGTACCCCGAGCAGGTTTGATACGTTGTACTGGCCGACCAGCAGGACCCGCAATGCGTGGCGCTCAGTGCCTTCGACTACTTCAAAGCTCAGGGCGTCCGCGCCATGCTCTATCTTGCATGCCTGCAGGCGCGCCGGCTCCACGCAGGAGACGGTCCAGAGGTCGAGGCCACTGCCAGCGAGCGAGTCCTTCAGTTCAGCACCTTTGGCGTCGTCGATGTTGATGACTGCCGCCTTCAGGCCCGGCCAGCGGAAAAGCGCCGCCTTGGCTTCCCAGTAAGCCTGCATGGAGGCGTGATAGTCGAGGTGGTCCTGCGTGAAATTGGTGAAGATCGCGATCTCGATGGCTGTCGCATCCAGCCGATGCTCGACCACGCCGATGGAAGACGCCTCCAGCGCACAGGCTACAAAGCCCTGGTCGGCAAAACGCCTCAGTTCCTGCTGCAGCAATACCGGGTCGGGCGTGGTCAGGCCGTTGGAAACCATGGCGCCGGGCTCGCCGATACCCAGCGTGCCGATAACGCCGCACTTGTGCCCCAGCCGGCCCAAAGCCTGCGCCAGCCACCAGGCAGTAGAGGTTTTTCCGTTCGTGCCCGTCACCGCGGAAATCCGCAGCTGCCTGCTCGGCTTCCCGAAATAGACAGCCGCGATGGGGCCGGTAGCGGCCTTGAGGCCGGCATACTCCGCGACCCTCTCATCCCTGAAACCGTACGCGGCTGCGCCTGCCTGTTCGACCAGGCAGGCACTGGCGCCTGCATCCAGCGAAGGCCCGACAAACCTGCGCCCGTCGGTTGCGGCGCCAGGCCAGGCAATAAAGCCGTCGCCCTTGCCCACCTTTCGGCTGTCGGTGTGCAGGCTGCCGGTGACGCGCTCGCGCAACCAGCCGGCGGCTTGCTCAGGCGTGTGGAACTGCGTACTCAAAACGATTCCTCCACGGCCTGGGTGGTGATCTGCGGCTTGACGCTCATGTCGGGCTGCACGCCCATCATGCGCAGTGTCTGCTGCACCACTTCACTGAAAACAGGCGCGGCGGCCACGCCGCCGAAGTAGTTGCCGTCGCTGGGCTCGTCGATCATCACCCCGACGATGATGCGCGGCGCCTYGATGGGGGCCATGCCGGTGAACCAGGCGCGGTATTTGTTGGTGGCATACCCTTTGCCGACCTGCTTGTGTGCCGTACCCGACTTGCCGCCCACCGAATAGCCCACGGTTTGCGCCAGCGGGCCCGTGCCACCCGGCGCCGCGGCCATCTGCAACATGCGGCGAACGGCATGCGCGTTCTCAGGCGAAAAAACACGCACGCCCACAGCGGGCTCATCGCTCTTGAGCATGGTGACAGGAATGATCTGCCCGTCGTGCGCGAAGGCGGTATAGGAATGCGCCATCTGGAACAAGGAGGCCGACAAACCGTAGCCATACGCCATCGTGGCCTGCTCCACGGGACGCCAGGTCTTCCACGGCCGGACGCGGCCCGTGACGGCGCCGGGAAACTGGATCTGCGGTTTTTGTCCGTAACCCAATGCCGTGAAKGTGTCCCACATCTCCTGGGGGCTCATCTTCTGCGCGATCTTCAGCGCTCCGACATTGCTGGATTTCTGGATGACGCCTTCAACTGTCAACGTACCGTAGTTGTGGGTGTCGCTGATGGTGAAGCCGCCGATGTTGTAGCGGCCGGGCCCGGTCTCTATGACAGTTTGCGGCTTGATGCGGCCGGCCTCCAGCGCCATCGCCACCGTGATCGGCTTCATCGTGGAGCCGGGCTCGAAGGTGTCAGTCAGGGCCCGGTTGCGCAGCTGTTCGCCGGTCAGGTTTTTCCGCCGGTCGGGTACGTAGCTGGGATAGTTCGCCAACGCCAGCACTTCACCGGTGGTGGAGTCCAGCACCACGACGCTGCCCGCCCGTGCCTTGCGCGCAATGACTGCATCGCGCAGCTTCTGGTAGGCAAAAAACTGCACCTTGCTGTCGATACTCAGCTGGATGTCCTTGCCCTCAACAGGATGCACCTGCTCGCCGACGTCCTCGACAACGCGGCCCAGGCGGTCCTTGATGACACGGCGCGACCCCGCCTTGCCTGCCAGATCCTTGTTGAAGGTCAGCTCAATGCCCTCCTGGCCGCGATCCTCGACGTTGGTGAAACCCACCACATGGGCCACAGTTTCGCCTTCGGGATACTGGCGCTTGTATTCCTTGCGCTGGTAGATGCCCTTGATGCCCATTGCGTGGATTTTTTGCGCTATGGGCTCGTCGACCTGGCGCTTGATCCAGACAAAGGTCTTGTCTTCTTCACCGAGTTTTTTATTGAGGTCAGCCAGCGGCATTTCCAGCAGCCTGGCCAGCTCGGCCAATTGCGCCTTGCTGGCTTCGACGTCTTCCGGAATGGCCCAGATACTGGGCGCCGGCACGCTGGATGCGAGGATCAGGCCATTGCGGTCCAGAATACGGCCGCGGTTGGCGGGCAGCTCCAGCGTGCGGGCGAAACGCACTTCACCCTGGCGCTGGAAAAATTCATTGCCGAAAATCTGAATATAGGCCGCTCGCCCGGCCAGCCCGACAAAAGCCAGGGCAATGCCCGCCACGATAAATTTACTGCGCCATACCGGCGTCTTGCTGGCCAACAGGGGACTGGAGGAATAAAGGACGCTCCGGCTCATGGCTTTGACACCTCCGGCGGCAGCTCTTGCGGGGCAGCCGCGTCTTTGTACGTCACATATTGGGTGATGGCCGGCGTCACAGTGCGCATTTGCAAGCGATCTTTCGCCAGCTTTTCCACCTTCAAGGGCGTGGCTTGAGCACGTTTTTCAACCTGCAGCCGCTCATTCTCGGCTTCCAGCTTCCGGCTTTCGGCCGACGCCTTTTCCAGCTCGACATAGAGGCGGCGCGATTCGTACTGGGTTCGAACCAGATACAGGGCGCTGGCCAAAACGGCAAGCAGCAGCACGAGATTCAGCCTTGCCATATTGCCCCCACGCTTGTCGCTTCGCGTACTGCGCTGCCCCCCGAGGGGGCCGCATTTTTCCTTGGGGCGGCCCGGCGGAAAAACCTGACCCCCACGCTTGTCGCTTCGCGTACTGCGCTGCCCCCCGAGGGGGCCGTATTTTTCCTTGGGGCGGCCCGGCAGAAAAACCTGACCCCCACGCTTGTCGCTTCGCGTACTGCGCTGCCCCCCGAGGGGGCCGCATTTTTCCTTGGGGCGGCCCGGCGGAAAAACCTGCCCCCCACGCTTGTCGCTTCGCGGCGAGCGACAGGGGTGCTCATGCCGCCACCCCAGTGCGCTCGGCTACCCGCATCACGGCGCTGCGCGAACGCGGATTGCCATCTACCTCTTCCTCGCTGGGCTTGGTACGCCCCAGCGCCTTGAGCTGCATGGCCTTGGGCTCGGCGAAGGGCGCGCGACGATCGAACACCTCGCGCGAATGTGCAGCGATGAACTGTTTGACGATGCGGTCTTCGAGCGAATGAAAACTGATCACCACCAGACGGCCTCCCGGTTGGAGAACTTTCAGCGATGCTGCTAACGCCTGTTGCAGCTCTTCAAGCTCGGCGTTGATGAAAATCCGAAGAGCCTGAAATGTGCGCGTTGCAGGGTCCTTGCCCGGCTCGCGGGTTTTGACCGCGCCAGCCACGACTTCGGCCAACTCAGCGGTGGTTCGAAGAGGGCCCCGTTCCTGTCGGCGACGATCAATCGCCTTTGCAATCTGTTGAGCAAACCGTTCTTCGCCATATTCACGAATCACCTCCGCCATGGTTTCTATGGATGCATCCGCCAGCCACTCGGCCACGCTCTGGCCACGCGTGGTGTCCATGCGCATGTCCAGAGGTCCCTCTTGCCGAAACGAAAAACCGCGCACCGGGTTGTCGATCTGCGGCGAGCTCACACCCAGGTCCATCAGGACACCGGCCGCGCTGGCGACAGGCAACTGCCCCAGGTGCATGAAGCCCTCGTGCCGGATGGAAAAGCGCGGGTCGGTGATGCTCCGCGCCTCGGCGATGGCGTCGAGGTCCTTGTCGAAGGCGGTGAGCCGCCCCCGGGGCGAGAGCTGTGACAGCAGCAGGCGCGAATGCCCGCCACGCCCGAAGGTCGCGTCGACGTAATGGCCGTCCGGGTTGACTAGAAGCGCCTCGATGGCCTCGTTCAACAGGACGGTGCGGTGTATCCATGTGCCGTTCACCGTCTTCTTTCAGAACGAAAAGTCTCTGAAGACATCGGGCATCTCGCCCTTCATCTGCTCGGCCTCCTGGGCTGCATAAGTGGCGGCATCCCACAGCTCGAAATACCCCCCCATGCCCAGCAACACCGTATCTTTGCTGATGCCCGCGGCCGCGCGCAGTTCAGGCGACACCAGCACGCGGCCGGTGGCATCCATCTCGACGTCCATCGCGTTGCCCAGGAATATCCGCTTCCACCACTGCGCCTGCATTGRCAGCGAAGCGATGCGGTCACGGAATTTTTCCCATTCATTGCGGGGGAAGACCATGAGACATCCGTGCGGATGCTTGGTGATGGTGAGCTGGCCTGACGCAGTAGCACTCAACACGTCACGATACCGGGTCGGCACGGAAAGCCTACCTTTGGTATCGAGAACTAACGATGAGGCACCTTGAAACACTGCGACAAACCCTTGAAAAACACTTTTCACCACTAAATTGCACTTCTCCCCACTTTAGCAGGAAACCATTTGCAAACAAGGGATTTGAAACAAATTTTTTCAATGAAATCAAGGACTTAGGAGTGGCTCTGGATGCGGATCCAATTTTAAAAACCGTTTTAAATTAAGCACTTAGACGGGGCAATGAAAGTATTGCTTTAAGCGCAATTACTGTGACCGCAGGCCACGACAAAAAAAGGCTGGGATTATTTCCATCCATTCGAGTCACGATGACCTGTTTTTCGACGGTATCGGTGGTGAATAGCTATGAAAAATATAGCAAAAACCCCGCGCTACGCAACAGCATAGGGATGGCTAGCGGAGAGCGGCGTGCCATTGGAAGAAGGCAGAGAAGCGCGCGCGACGCGCGTTGAAAAATCTGGAAGTCAGGTCGAAGGCGTCAGCGCAAGGACTCCGGCTCAAACAGGCCCACAGCAGGCTGCAGGCATCAATCGATGCGGACTGTGACCCTTGCGTGTTCGGTGATGCCGATCACATTGAAGAAGGCCGCGACAAGGCGATTGACCTCCGTGAATTGCACTGACCGGTTTTCCTCTTCACGGGCCGATACCCAGTTAAGCAGTGTTCCGGCTGCTGAAAAATCCACACGGATGAGCTTGGCACAGGAAATGAGCATCATGTCAGCGCCCATAAGCTTGACTTCAAGTTTGTCCAGCACCGCTATCGCATCGCCCTGGATCTGGCCCGACAGTTCGACCGACAGGACATTGCTCATCTGGGAACTCGGCGCATCCATCTGGGTATCACCTTCCAGGGCGCTGCTGAGACTGGAGCTCACGGAGTCACGGTATACGTCGCCAATGATGGCCTGCCCATTCGTGACATCGCCTTGGGCATCGATCGGCTTGTATTCACAACGTGCGCTATCCCAGGCGGGAGGGGAAACCTCGTAGGTGACGCAGAAGTCGAGCGCCGCCAATTCAAAGTCGTCGGGGCGATGCGTGACACGAAGTGCCTCCATGCGCAGCAACCACCATTGCTGGGCCGTGTCGCGGTCACCTGAAGGGGTGGCGTTCTGAAGCACCTTCTGCAATTGGCTGTCACCCATAAAGCGCAGCTGGACCGGCTGGGTCGCCCACCCGCTGAAGACTTTGTACAGAGGCTCGACGGCACCGGCTTCAATGCTTTTGAGATTGTTCCAGTTCAGGCGCCATGGCATCGGCGCCTTGGCAGTGGCCGCCTTGAGGGCGGCCACGGTCTGTATACCCAGCACGGACGGGCAAACCCAATCAACAGCGGGCCCATTGGAAGCAGCCTTGCCCGCTGCCGGTACGCTGAGCATTTTCACCATGTCAGGCATGGAGAACCACTGCGGCGCCGAACGATCGAACCGCTCAACAAACTGGATGGCCGCCGTTTCAAATTTATCCTGTTGGGCCGTGGCCCGGTACAGGTCAAACAAGGTCAGCCAGGTATCGGGATGGCCCGCGCGTACTGCGCCAGGAGCCAGGATTTCCAGCAGGCCTGCTTCAGCGCCCGCATCGTCACCGTTGGCAAACCGGATGGCGGCTTCTTCCAGTTCGGCATCATGGGCAACCACCTCCTCGACGTCCACGGCAGTGAGCTTGGAAGGAGAAAAACTGGACGAACCACCACCGCTGTCGTAGCTGCCACCGATACCTGCCAGGCCGCCGATGGCAGGAGGCTTGGCCAATGGCTGGGGAGAAGACCGGGCCGCGGCCAGCGCAACGGACAGGGAATCGGGTTCTGTGTGGGAAGGGTCTTCCGCCGCTTCGCGGGCGGCCTGCAGCTCAGCCATTTTGATGGCGTTCAAATGCTGCAAACCTGCCGGCGCGGTGGCCCGGTATGCCGTGGGCAATGCGTTGTCCAGCATGGGCGGCGCCTGGGTCGAAGGGCTTTGCAAAGGCGCATGCACCGAGTTGTCCGGCATGCCGCCATTCTTGGTTTTCCACCACTGCATGGACATTTGCGCTTCGATCTCGTCGATCTTCTTGAGCGTGGTGGCCCTGTCGTCGGGCTTGGAAGGCATGCTGCTCTGGAAGAACGAGGGCCGGCCACCGGGGTCCTGGCCCACACCCACCATGGCTTCACGCTTGCGCATCTTGCGCAGCATGTCGAACTCGCGCTTGCGCACGAAGTCGTTTTGCCGCTTGCGCTCAATCATCTCCTTGAGCAGTTGCTTGCTCATGGCCTCGTCGCGGTCTGTCTGCGCGCCGTCCAGGTCCGACCAGTTCGTGGCCGGATTCCGGACGAACTTCACCATCTTGGAGAGCAGGCCTGAGGCGGTATCTTCTTTGGACATGGCAGGACGATTAAATAGGCTTCAACCGGTAATCCGCATCAATCCCCAAACATCTTCTGTTTGAGTTCCCGGCGTTGCTGTGCTTCCAGCGACAAATTGGCCGTAGGGCGGGCGATCAGCCGGCCCACACCAATGGGTTCACCGGTCTCATCACAATAACCGTAATCGCCCGAATCGATACGGGCGATGGACTGTTCGATTTTCTTGAGAAGTTTTCGTTCCCGGTCGCGCGTGCGCAATTCGAGGGCGTGTTCTTCCTCGATCGTGGCCCGATCTGCCGGGTCAGGCACCACAACGGTGTCTTCCCGCAGGTGCTCGGTGGTTTCACCGGCGCTGTTGTGGATGTCCTGCTTGAGCACCGACAGCTTGTGGCGGAAGAAAGCCAGCTGCTTTTCGTTCATGTACTCGGAGTCCGGCATGGCCTTGACTTCGTCGTCTGTCAGTTGCTCGGCGGACTTGGTCTTCCAGTTGTTGGCGAGCTTCGGGTCTTTTTTGGCCGCCGCCTGTGGGGGCGGCGCAATCACGCGTTCGGTCATTGTGGAGTAACTGGCTTTGGCTGCGTCGGGCGCATGGGTTGGCACCATGGGTGCGGGAGGGGGTGATTGGGTAGCCACACGGGCGGAACTGCGCCTGCCGGGCTTCAGCGGAGGCGGTGCCACCAGCCCGGCCCTGACCGGGGCGGGGGCAGGAGCCGCCACAGCGGCGGGAGCCGGTTTGGCGGCGCTGGCTGCTGCGGGTTTTACAGCCGGTTTTGCAACGGGCTTGGCGGCTGGTTTGGCGACAGGCTTTGCCGCAGGTTTTGGGGGAGATTTGAGCACGGACTTGACGGGTTTGGCGACGGCCTTGGCTTTGGGCGAAGGCTTGGCAGCGGTTTTCTTGACGGCTGCAGGAGCAGGCTTTTTCGTGGAGGCGGTCTTGACAGCCGGCTTGGCGGCTTTTTTCGCGGCGGGTTTGGGTGCCGGCTTGGCTTTGGCAACAGGTTTGGCCACCTTCTTCACGGCTTTGGCAGCAGCCTTCGGTGCCGGTTTGGCTTTCGCTGCAGACTTGGCGGCCGGTTTGGCAGGTGTCTTGGTCTTTTTCGCTTGGGCTTTCACAATGTGTCTCCTCTGGAAAGCAGCCCCGGATTGGCCCATGGGCCTCCGTCGCAGCTTCCTGGCCAAACCGCTGCTGCGCGGTTCAACCCTTCCTGTTGCCAGATTTCCTGGTTTGTCTGCCGCCTGCCAGCCCCGAAAACCACACCTTGGTGGCTTTCAACCCGCTTTGTAGCCGGTTTTGTGCCTGGCTGGACTCCCGATTTGATTTTCCGGGTATTTTGGTCGGCGCGCGATTGTAGCGGCTGGGCGGCCCGCCGTAGCGCCCTTAAAACAAATCGTTGGAGAATCGAGACAAACATGGAGCCCTCCGCCTTTTACAGGCCACAGGCGGACAGCCTACCTCAAACCAGGCATTGCTCCAGGCCCTGCACAAAAATATCTTTGGGCAAATCGATGCCGATGAAGACCATCTTGCTGTTTTTCTTCTCGCCCTCGGCCCAGGCGGGTCCAAGGTCGCTGCCCATGAGCTGGTGCACGCCCTGAAAGATCACCTTGCGGTCGGTGCCTTCCATGTTCAGAACGCCTTTGTAGCGCAGCATGCGCGGGCCGTAAATGTTGACCACCGCCCCGAGGAAATCCTCCAGCTTGGCCGGGCTGAAGGCCTTGTCTGACCTGAACACAAAACTCTTGACGTCATCGTCATGGTGATGGTGGTGACCGTGCCCTTCGTGGCCGTCCCCGGCACCGTGGGCATGGGAAGGGTGGTCGCAGTGCTCGCCGTGGACATGGTCATGATCGTGGTCATGCCCTGCATGGTCGTCTTCCTTGAGGAAATCGGGATCGATGTCCAGCTTGGCGTTGAGGTTGAAGCCGCGCAGGTCAAACACGTCCTTGATGGCGACTTCCCCGAAATGCACTGCTTTCTGGGGCGCACGCGGGTTCATGTGTTTCAGGCGGTGCATCAGCGCGTCCACTTCGTCTGCGGCCACCAGATCCGTTTTGCTGATGAATATCTGGTCGGCAAACCCGACCTGCCGGCGGGCTTCCTGCCTGTCGTTGAGCTGGGTCGCGGCATGTTTGGCATCCACCAGGGTCAGGATGGAATCGAGCAGGTACTGCTCGGCAATTTCCTCGTCCATGAAAAACGTCTGCGCCACCGGGCCCGGGTCGGCAAGCCCCGTGGTTTCAATGACCACGCGTTCAAAGTCGAGCAGCCCCTTGCGCTTTTTGGCGGCCAGCAGCTGCAGTGTTTCGCGCAGGTCTTCGCGGATCGAGCAGCAGATGCAGCCGTTGTTCATCTGGATGATGTTTTCCTCGGTGTCGTTCACCAGGATTTCGTTGTCAATGTTTTCCTCGCCGAATTCGTTTTCGATCACGGCGATCTTCTGGCCGTGCGCCTCGGTCAGTACGCGCTTGAGCAGCGTGGTTTTGCCGGAGCCCAGGAAGCCGGTGAGGATGGTGACAGGAATCAAGCTCATGGTGTTGCCTAAAAAACAGGGATTGCGGGGGATTGGCGCGAATGGCGAAGCGGATCGCATCCGGATCACAGCCCCGGATCACAGCCACCCAGTTGGGGGAGTTTAGCGGCGGGTTCAAGGCCGCCGCGTCGGGCCGGTAAATACCACTTTGGCCAACAGTTACTTTACAGGTCGTGTCAAGCGAAGGGCCGCAAAAGCCAGCACAGGCCGACAATTTCCGGCCTGTATTTGCTATCTTTTTAATAGCTGCTTGCGCCCGTCCCTATTGGTCTGCAAGCACTATTCATGCAAAATCAACCACCCACCCGCTTTACCAGTACCAGGCCCTTCAGGTATTCACCTTCCGGGAAGGCCACCGTCATGGGATGGTCGGGCGCGCCGCCCATGCGTTCGGAGATGAAGGCGTCCACGCCCGCATCGATGCCAGCCGAGGCCACGATCTTGTGGAACAGGTCGGCGCTGACGCCGCCCGAGCACGAATAGGTAAACAGCACGCCCCCTGGCGCCAGGATCGACAGCGCCAGCCGGTTGATGTCCTTGTAGGCACGGGCGGCACGCTCGGCATGCGTGACAGTCGGCGCGAATTTGGGTGGGTCCAGCACGATGGCGTCGAACATCCGGCCTTCCTTCTGGTATTGGCGCAGCGAAGCGTTGACGTCGGCATCCAGCAGGGTGGTGCGGCTGGCGTCAAACCCGTTCAGTGCCACATTGGCCCGGGCCCGCTCAATCGCCGGGCCGGACGAGTCGATGGACGTGACATGCCCCGCACCGCCGGCCAGCGCGGCCACGGTGAAGCCGCCGGTATAGCAATAGCAGTTGAGCACGCTCTGGAACCCGAGGCGGCGCGTGTAGGCGGCAAACTTCTGCCGGCTGTCGCGCTGGTCGAGGTAAAAGCCGGTTTTATGGCCTTCGGCGACGTCCAGGCTGAGTATCCAGTCGTGTTCGGTAATGGTGATGGCGGTGTCACCCGAGCCGGCCAGCCAGCCGGTGACTTCCGGCAGGCCTTCCAGGGCACGGGAGCTGGCGTCAGAGCGTTCGTACAGGCGTGTGAGGCCGGTCTGGGCCAGCAGGGCGTCAACAATCACGCTCTTCCACTTTTCTGCGCCGCAGCTGGAAAACTGCGCGACCAGCGTATCGGCATAACGATCGACCACCAGGCCCGGGAGGCCGTCGGATTCGCCGTGGATGAGCCGCCGGCCGTTGCTCCGGATGTCAAACAGTTCCCGTGCCTTCAGCGCCTGGGCAATGCGCGATGAAAAGAAGGCCGCATCGATGCGCTGTGCCTCGTCAAAACTCCACACCCGGGCCCGGATTCTGGAGGCAGGGCTGAAAGCCGCCCAGCCCAGGAACTGGCCGGTGTGGCTCTCCACCCGCACCGTCTCACCCGCGTCGCCGCCCCCCTTGGCAATGGCCCCGTCAAAAATCCAGGGATGGCGCCGCAGCAATGAGCGCTCCTTGCCGTCCCGCAGTCGAATTATTTTCATGCCGCTATTGTCGCGGCTGGTAGCAACGCTTCCTCCAGACAGGATCGTCCACCCTGACAGACAAGCCGGTTGACAGCAATTTGACAGCCCAGCGTAATTTTCGTGAAAGTTTTGCGACAATCGCGGGTTAATGTTTTGGACCTCCTTTTTGCGGCGATGGAAGAAACACGGGCCGCTGGCAGGCCCGGCTGTCCGCACGTCCGCCGCCGTCCGCAGCCTGCTGCTGGGTCTCGCCATCAGCCTGTTCGTGGGCTCACTTCTTGGGCTGACTAGCCTGGACGCACGCTCGCGCACGGTACTGGACCTGGACACCCAGACGGAACCTGTCGCGCTGCAGGACTGGGGCGACTACTGGATAGACACGACCGGCCAGTTCACCCCGGAGCAGGTTGCCGCCACGGCCGACATTCCCTGGAAGCAGACACACCGCCATGCGATTTACCCGGTCACCAGCGGCCAGGCCATGTGGGTGCGCTTTAACGTGCCGCCGGCGCCGGACGCAGAGCGCTGGTACCTGGAGGTGCCCTACCCGTCCATCGACCGGGCTTCGCTCTATACCCTGGACGGAAACAGCCGCTGGAACGAGCAGCGTGCCGGCGACCTGGTGGCAGTCGACAAATGGCCGGTGCCGCACCGGCACCCGCTGCTGCCCATCGCGCTGTCGGCCGAAGTGCCCACCCATTACCTCTTGCGCCTGGAAAACGGCCACGCTTTCAGCGCCCCGCTGCAGTTCATCAGCGAAGGACGCCTGAGCCATTCGGAACAGCGGGTTTCCCTGATCCTTGGAATCTTCTTCGGGCTGACGGGCCTGGCTGCCCTGATCTCCGCGCTGGGCGCCATTTCACTGCGCGACACCGCCTATGGCTATTACGCCCTCTGCGTGACCCTGATGGGCCTGACGCAGGCCACCGTCACGGGCATCGCGGGTCTGCACCTGTGGCCCGCATGGCCGGGGTGGAGTGACGTCGCAACATCCGTGCTGCCCATGCTGGCGGTGTCGGCCACCCTGCTGTTCATTTCGGCGGTGGTGGCCCTGCCCGAACGCTCCTTGCGCCTGCACCGGCTGATGGTTGGCCAGGCCGCGCTGGGGGTGCTGACGGCTATAGCGCTGGTGCTGGTTCCGTCCGCATCGCGCCTGGACCTGTTCACTCCCATCGTGCTGCTTCTGGAGTTCAGCAGCATGGTGGTGATGGGCTGGGCCTGGCGTCGCGGCGACCGGTTTGCCCCCTGGCTCATGCTGGCCTATGTGCCGGTACTGGCTGCTGCCGGATGGACCATGGCCCGCAATGCGGAACTGGTGCCCATCGGCTTCCTGACGCAGCACGGCATGCAGCTGGGCGTGGCGCTGCACCTGCCCGTCGTCATGCTGGTGCTGATGCTGCGCAGCCAGCACCGGCGCGAAAACATCCGCCGCATCCAGGGCCTGGACCGGGTGGACCCGGCCACGGGCCTCATCAACGGCCACGTGTTTGCCGAACGCCTGATCCGCATGATCGCGCGTTCCGAACGGCTGCGCCACCAAAGCGCGGTGATGATCATCGACCTGGTCAATTCCGAGCAAATTCAGCGCGACTTCGGGCGCAAGGCCGCCGAGGAATTGCCGCTGCACGTGGCCGAACGCCTTTTGTCCACCGCACGCGAGATCGACAGCGCTGCGCGGCTGTCGGAGCGGCGTTTCGGCATGCTGGTTGAAGGACCTTTCAATGCCGAGGATGCCGGCACACTCGGGCCTCGCATTGTGGCGCGCTGCCTCATGCCCTACAAAGGCCTGCATGTGGACTGTGTGGCTCAGGTGCATGTCGCTTATGCCCTGGTGCCCTACCAGGGTTCCAATGCGCAGGGCCTGCTGACCCAGCTTGAAGAGCGGCTGGCCGCTGCGCCGGCCGACAGCAAGCGGGCGGTGTTCATGCTTGGCGAGGCACCGCCGGTACGGCCGGCAAGGCGCGACCGCCCCAAGGCAACCTGACTACCGGGCAGCGCAGTTGACGGCGCACGGCAATCCGCGGGCCTCGGGCCCTATCTCAAGCCTTGTGTTTACCGGCCTTGTCCGCCGTTGTTGCCATGCCTCCTGCCGGCGCCGGTGCGCCCGCGCCGGCCTTTGACAGGGCCCGCGGGTGCGCCGCGTCATACACCTTGGCCAAATGCTGGAAATCCAGGCGCGTATAGACCTGCGTGGTGGTGATGTTGGCGTGGCCCAGCAGCTCCTGCACCGCGCGCAAATCACCGCTGGACTGCAGCACATGGCTGGCAAAGGAGTGCCGCAGCATGTGGGGATGAACCGGCGTAGCCAGCCCTGCTTTCAGCGAGCGCTGCTTCAGCCGCACCCGGATGTGCTGCGGCGTGAGGCGCGCGCCGCGCTGGTTGATAAAAAGCGCGGGATCGTCACGCGCCAGCCCGGCCCGCGCGTCCAGCCACTGCTGCAGCGCCTGCAGCGCCGCCTGGCCGACCGGCACACTGCGCCTTTTGGACCCCTTGCCCAGCACATGGGCTTCGGCCGCATCGGTGTCGATCCAGCCGCGTGCCTGCGCACTGGCCTTCACATCCAGCCCCACCAGTTCGCCGATGCGCAGCCCGCAGCCGTACAGCAGCTCGGTGATGCATTGGTCGCGCAGCTCCAGCCGCGGGTCGCCATCCGAAGCGTCGGCCTGGTAGCCTGCCAGCTGCACGGCCTCATCCACGCTCAATGCCTTGGGCAGGGGCTTGGCGGCCTTGGGCGCCCGCACGTCCTGCACGGGGTTGCCATTGATGAGGCCTTCACGGCCCAGCCAGGTGTAAAAGCCGCGCCAGCCCGAGAGGATGAGTGCAATGCCGCGGCCGCTGCGCCCCGCGCCGTGCATCTGCGCCACCCAGCGCCGCATGTGGACGTTTTGCACCGCCACCAGCGCCACACTGGCCTGGTGTGCATTGGCTTCGAGCTTTTGCAGGTCGAGCGCGTAGAGCTCCACGGTGCGCTGTGCCAGGCGCTTTTCAACGCGCACATGCTCCAGGTAACGCTCGACCAGCGGATCGGAAGGCGGCAATGCAGGCAGCCCGCCACCCGATTCAGAAGCTGAAGGCGGCGTCTGTGGCGTTGCTGTCATGGCCGTGGCGCGGGACCCCGGTAACTATTCGGCCGTGACAGGCTGCGGCCGCAGGCGCGTCAGCGCCGCGCCGGCCAGCTCACCCAGCCGCTCCAGGAAATCTGTGCCCATGCCGCTGTGAAAGCGTTCGGGGTCGGGTGAGGCCAGCACGAGCAGGCCCGAGACTTCCGCTTCCGCCGCCGCACGCAGCGGTATCAGTGCGATCGATAACGCCACGGCAGGCTCTGGCAGCCAGTTGACCGCTTCAAAGCCCGAATTGACGCCGCAGTACGGTGCGCTCAAAGACGAAGCAAAGGTTTTGGCGTCCTCACTCACATCGGTCGCGAAACTCTCGTCCGAAAAGATTCCGTTCACATCCCAGACCTTGATGGCGGCCTGCGGGATCAGGAATTCACTGGTGATGCCTTCGACAATGGCACCGGGCAAGTCGCGCGCTTGCGCCGCCTGCAGCAGCTTGCGCGTCCAGCGCTGCATCTTGTCGGCAATCGCGACGTTGTCCTGGCCGTGGCGGATCATGTCCACCATCCGGGTTTCGAGCCCCTTGATCTTCTCGCGCAGCATCAGTGCCTGGCGCTCCTGCAGGCTGACGGCGCGGTTGCCGTGGCCGCTGGACAGCTGCACCGAAGCCAGCAACTCGGCGTGACGCTCGAAGAAGTCTGGCGTATTGGCCAGGAAATTGGCGATGTCGTCTTCGGTGATGGGGTGTTCGGTTGGATTCATCCGGGCATTGTCCTCAGTTTTGCGGCGAGCGCAAAGGCATCCTTTGCCCGCGTTACATCCGCTTTCGTCGAAAGGCAGTCTTCAGATCCCGTCGGGGATTTCGATTTCGGACTCAAACACTGTAGTGGCTGGTCCGGTCATCATGACAGGCGCGTCGAGTCCGCCTTGCCATTCAATGGTGAGCTGGCCGCCCCGTGTCATCACATCGACCCGCGCATCCAGCAGGCCCCAGCGGATGCCCGTCACCACCGCCGCACAGGCGCCCGTGCCGCAGGCCAGCGTCTCGCCCGCGCCGCGCTCAAAGACCCGCAGGCGGATCTGGCTGCGCGAAACCACCTGCATGAAGCCGGCGTTCACGCGGCGCGGAAAACGGGCGTGGTTTTCAATCAGCGGGCCGGTTTCCAACACGGGTGCGATGCTCACGTCATCCACCAGTTGCACCGCATGCGGGTTTCCCATCGACAGGGCTGCTATCAAAACAGGAGCTGCTTGCGCCCGTCCATCAAGCGCCAGCGGCCATTTTTCCCACGAACCTTGGCCTAGAGGCGTGAGTCCGGAAGCGTCAAAGGGAATTCGCGCCAGGTCAAACACCGGCGCGCCCATGTCGACCGTGACACGCCCATCGGCCTGCATGCGCGGCTCGATGATGCCGCCGAGGGTCTTGACCCTCACGACGTCCTTTGTCGTCAGCCCCTGCTCGCGCACAAAGCGCACAAAGCAGCGCGCGCCGTTGCCGCATTGCTCGACCTCGCCGCCGTCGGCGTTGTGGATCACGTACTCGAAGTCGATGCCTTCGCCCGCATCCGCAGGCGGCGGCCGCACCGAGAGGATCTGGTCCGCGCCCACGCCAAAGTGGCGGTCTGCCAGGAAGCGGTATTGCGCGGTGGAAAGGCCCAGCGGGGCCCGGGTTTCGTCGAGCATGACAAAGTCATTGCCCGCGCCCTGCATTTTGGTGAATCGGATTCGCATGGAGGAATTATCTGCGGTGCGAAGGCGGCACTTAAAGAGGTGAATCGGCCATTTCGCGCCCAGCGGCCGTGGTTTTGAAGGAATTCGGGGCGATACGCATGGTTTGCCCTGGGCATTGCACAGCAGAAAACCCTCGAAATCCCGCCGGCAACACCCGCGCAGCCCCGAAGCCATAATTTGCGGATGCCACGTCCTTCCCAACTGCTCCATCCTTCGCGCGAACCCGCGCCTGTACGCCTGGCGGCCACCGTGCTGTTGCTGCGCGACACCCCGCACGGCGTCGAAGTCCTGATGACGCGGCGATCCATGACCGCCAGCTTCGCCCCGGGAGCTAATGTTTTCCCTGGAGGCGGCATCGACCCGGCCGATGCCTTGGCGCATGGGCAGTCCACCCGGCGGACCACGCAAAGCGACCTGCACCTGACGCAGGCCATCGCCGCCATCCGCGAAAGCTTCGAAGAATTGGGCGTATTGCTGGCACGCCATGCCGACGGCAGCTACGCCACGACCGCCGACATCGCGGCGCTGGACCGCAAGGCGCCCTTCGCCGCCCAATGCCGCGAGCGCGGCCTGACGCTGGCCGGCGACCAGGTGTTTGTGCTGGCGCACTGGGTCACCGACCGTGACCTGCCGCGTCGCTTTGATGTGCCTTTTCTCGTGGCACGCACGCCCGAAGGGCAAAACCCGGTGGCCGACGAGGCCGAGCAGTTTGAGCCCGTCTGGGTGCGCCCGGCCGAGGCGCTGGCGCGGCATGCGGCAGGCGGCTTCTTCATCATCTTCCCCACCATACGCACGCTGGAGAGGCTGCAGCACTACCCCGATGTCGCCTCGGTGCTGGCGGCCTGCGCATCCGAAGTCCCGCTCTGGACCTCCTGCCCGCGTGCCGGGCTGCTGGCCGGCAAGGAGGCACGCTATATGGAACACGAAGCGCCCTATGGTGAGCTGGCGCTGACCTGCCCGGACGGGCAGATCGTGCACGCACTCGACTGGCAGGCATCACAGCCCGTGGCGCTGCTTCACAACGTAATGCGCCTGACGGCACCCAACCCCGGCGTGATGACCGGGCCGGGCACCAACAGCTACCTGGTCGGTGACCCGGGCAGCGGCTACATCGCCATCGACCCCGGCCCAGCCGATCACGAGCACCTGCAGCGCCTCTGGCGGGCGGCCGGCGGCGACATCCGCATGATTGTGTGCACCCACTCGCACCCTGACCATTCACCCGGCGCCAAACCGCTGCAGGCCATGTGCAGCGTTGCGCCGCCGATTCTGGGCCTGCCCTCGGCACCCACCGCGCGCGCCGCCAGCGCTTTCTCGCCAGACCGACCGCTATCAAATCAGGAGCTGCTTGCGCTTACCCGCAAAGGGCTGGAAGGCGAAATCACTCATACCCTGAAGGTGCTGCACACACCCGGCCATGCCGCCAACCATGTGTGCCTGGTGCTGCTGGAAGACGGCCTGCTGTTCAGCGGCGACCACATCCTCAACGGCAGCACCACCGTCATCGACCCGCCCGACGGCGACATGAGCGCCTACCTGGATTCCCTGGATGTGCTGAGCGCGGCCTGCGATGAACACCAGATCGGGTTCATTGCCCCAGCGCATGGCTATGTGCTGGCAGACGCCAAAAGCGCGATTGCCCGGCTCAAGGCGCATCGCCTGCAGCGCGAAGCCAAGATCATGCGCGTGATGCAGGCCCACCCGGAAGGCACGATCGACGACTGGGTCGCGGGCGCCTACGACGATGTGGATCCGCGCATCTGGCCGGTGGCCAAACGCTCGCTGCTGGCGCACGTGGACCGCGTGCGTGAGCTGGGCCTTGTCCATTAGCTATTTCCGGGCAGGTCCCGCGCAGGCGCTCAACAGCCATCAATGCAGAAGTTCCGCAAGCATCACATGCATCGGACATCGATACTGATTGCAAGCCGCCGCCGAGTAACCGCGCTACTGTGGCGTGAAAGTTGCTAAACATTGAACCGTACGTCAGGGTATATACCGGCGTTAATGCCTGGACGGTCGCCAAGGCTACTGAAAGGGCTGTTTGACGCCGGGGCCGCGGTTTATACTTTTTGTTCGTATGCCGGAATCCCATGCCTGACCGCATGGATTGACGGGCATCACCATTATTTCAACCTTTTTGAGGGACTTCATGTCTTCCTATTCCATCTCAACGCGACGTTTCCTGCAAACCGCCAGCACCCTGATCGCCGGTATCGTTCTGGCCGCCTGCAGCAAGACCGAGCCACCTGCACCCGCAGCCAGTGCGCCCGCTCCTGCCGCCTCGGCACCCGCGCCCGCTGCCAAGGTGTATGTCGTCGGTACGGACGCCGCGTATGTCCCGTTTGAGTCGCAGAACGACAAGGGCGAGATCGTCGGTTTTGACATCGAAATCGTCAAGGCTGTTGCACAGAAAGCCGGCATCGAAGTCAAGTTCCTGAACACACCCTGGGAAGGCATTTTCAATTCCCTGAACCAGGGCGACCGCGACCTGCTGGTTTCGGCCATCACGATCACGGCAGAGCGCAAGCAGACCATGGATTTTTCGTCACCTTACTTCGACGCGCAGCAACTGATCGCCGTGAAGAAGGATTCGAAGATCGCCAAATTCAACGATCTCAAGAAACTCAAGGTCGGCGTGCAGAACGGCACGACGGGTGACGAGGTCATTACCAAGCTGCAAGGCAAGGACAGCGCGAACATCAAGCGCTTTGAAGCAACGCCACTGGCACTGAAAGAGCTGGAAGCCGGCGGCGTGGACGCCGTGGTCGCCGACAACGGCGTGGTGGAGCACTATGTCAACAACAACACCGGCTCGAAATTCAAGACGATCACCGATTCCAGCTTTGCACCCGAGCAATACGGCCTGGCCGTGAAAAAGGGCAACGCCGAGCTGCTCGCAAAACTGAACAAGGGCCTGGCCGACATCAAGGCCGACGGCACCTACGACAAGATTTTCGCCCAGTACTTCGGTAAAGCGCCAGCCGCCACCGCAGCTGCAGGCACCGCATCGGCACCGGCTGCCGCCGCCTCCCCCGCCAAATAAGGCGCCGCAGGGAGGGCCGGCAAGGCCCAAAGACAAAGCCCCGTTCATTGCTGAACGGGGCTTTTTTATTAGTGTGAAGCCCGCCGATAAGCCGGATTCTGTGCACCGGGCTCCTTGGAGAAAGCCCGGCGTGACCGMCATTAATCTGGGCCGGGGGTCGCCCCCACGGCTCAATGCTACCTACCCGCCAGCTCTGCGGAACCACATCAACGCTGGCCTACTTGGTATTGCTGCGCGTAGAGATTGCCCGTTTCACCCGGCCCGGGTTGCCCCAGGGCCGACTCGTCTCTGTTGCTCTGATCCTCACCTCACGGTGGAGAGGTGTTACCTCCTACGCTGTCCTTTGCAGTCCGGACGTTCCTCCAGTGCCTGGTTTCCCAGATTGCACCAGCGGCGGTCTGGCGTGCTTCACGGGGCCATTATCCGTCAGGCCTTTAAAATGCAGGCTGCTTGATCAACACGAGCCCCTTTTTCCATGATTCGCCTGACTGAACTCAAACTTCCGCTGGACCACGCGGAGGGCGCCCTCCCAGCCCTGGTGGCCCAGACACTGGGCATTGCCGCAACCGCCCTGCAGAACGTCCACATCCACAAACGCAGCTTTGACGCCCGCAAGGCAGACCTGCTCAAGGTCTATATCGTAGATGTCACGCTCGCCGATGCAGCCCAGGAAGGCGCATTGCTGGCGAAATTTTCCGGCGACCCGCACATCTTTCCCACGCCCGACATGGCCTACCGCGCGGTGGGGCATGCGCCCGCCGGCCTGGCGCTGCGCCCTGTCGTTGTCGGCTTCGGCCCCTGCGGCATGTTCGCGGCCCTGCTGCTGGCGCAGATGGGCTTCAAGCCCATCGTGCTGGAGCGCGGCAAGACCGTGCGCCAGCGTACCCGTGACACCTGGGGCCTGTGGCGCAAGAACGTGCTCAACCCCGAGTCCAACGTGCAGTTCGGCGAAGGCGGTGCCGGCACTTTTTCCGACGGCAAGCTTTACAGCCAGATCAAGGACCCGCGCCACCTGGGCCGCAAGGTGATGAATGAATTCGTGAAAGCCGGCGCGCCCGCCGATATCCTGTTCGAGGCGCACCCGCATATCGGCACCTTCAAGCTGGTGAAGGTGGTGGAAAACATGCGTGCGCAGATCGTCGCYCTGGGCGGCGAAATCCGCTTTGAGCAGCGCGTGACCGACGTGCTGATCGAGGACGGCCCGCAAGGCAAACAGTTGCGCGGTCTCACGATACTGGACCAGGCCACGGGCCAAAGCCACGAGATGCGTGCCGACCAGGTGGTGATGGCGCTGGGCCACAGCTCGCGCGACACTTTCGCCATGCTGTATGAACGCGGCGTACATATCGAGGCCAAACCTTTTTCCATCGGCTTTCGGGTTGAACACCCACAGGGCATCATCGACCGCGCGCGCTGGGGCCGCCATGCCGGCCACCCCTCACTGGGCGCGGCCGAATACAAGCTGGTGCACCACGCCAGCAACGGCCGCTCGGTCTACAGCTTTTGCATGTGCCCGGGCGGCACGGTGGTGGCAGCCACGTCGGAGCCGGGCCGCGTGGTGACCAACGGCATGAGCCAGTATTCGCGCAATGAACGCAATGCCAATGCCGGCATCGTGGTGGGCATTGACCCGCGCGACTACCCCGGCTTCCAAGCGGGCGACGCGCTGGCCGGTATCGCGCTGCAGCGCCAGCTCGAATCACACGCGTTTGTATTGGGCGGCAGCAACTACCAGGCGCCGGCGCAACTGGTGGGGGACTTCGTGGCGGGCCGCCCCTCGACCGCGCTGGGCAGCATCACGCCATCTTACAAACCAGGCGTCACGATGGGCGACCTGTCATCGGCCCTGCCCCGCTACGCGATCGAAGCCATGCGTGAGGCCTTTCCGGTGTTTGGCAAAAAGATCAAGGGCTTTGACACGCATGACGCGGTGCTGACCGGCGTGGAGACGCGCACGTCTTCCCCCATCAAGATCAGCCGCGGCGAGGACCTGCAAAGCATCAACGTCCGCGGCCTCTACCCCGCAGGCGAAGGCGCAAGTTACGCGGGCGGGATCCTGTCGGCCGGCGTGGACGGCATCAAGGTTGCGGAGGCCCTGGCGCGCAGCGTGCTGCAGGATGCCGAACAACAGCGGATGGCCGCGTGATGTCCACCCAGAGCGGCCCTGAAGACTTTCATTACTACGAGCCCTCGGAAGGTCACGGCCTGCCGCACGATCCCTTCAACGCCATGGTGGGGCCACGCCCCATTGGCTGGATTTCGTCGCAGGACGCCAAGGGGCAGCTCAACCTGGCGCCCTACAGTTTTTTCAATGCCTTCAACTACACGCCGCCCATCATCGGTTTCGCCAGCATTGGCGCCAAAGACAGCCTGCGCAACATCCGCGAGACCGGCGAGTTCGGCTGGAACCTGGCGACGCGGCCGCTGGCCGAGGCCATGAACCGTTCCTGCGCGATGGTGCCGCCCGAGGTCAACGAGTTCGAACTCGCCGGCCTCACGCCCGTGGCCTCGCAACGCATTGCCGTGCCGCGCGTACAGGAAAGCCCGGTCTCCTTCGAGTGCAAGTTGACCCAAATCCTGCAGCTGCAGGGCGCCGACGGCGTGCCGGTTCCCACCTGGCTGGTCCTGGGCGAGGTCGTCGGCGTGTACATTGCAAGGCATCTGCTCAAGGACGGTATTTACGACACGGCAGCTGCCGAGCCGATTCTTCGCGGCGGTGGTCCGGCTGATTATTTCGCCGTCACCCCCGACAACCTCTTTCGCATGTTCAGGCCCCGCTGAGCTTTCTGAACACCCCGCCACACCCTCTTTTTTACCCACACACATGACCGAAACCACCACACCCTCCCCGCGCGCCAAACGCCCCCGCCCCCCGCAGCGCCCGCGGCCGGCCAACCCGCAGCAGCAACAGCAGCGCCCACGCGAAGTCCACCCCGTGCTGGAAAAGCTGTTCGAGCTCTACCCCAAAATGTTCGGCGCACAGTTCCTGCCGCTCAAGCTGGGCGCTTTCCAGGACTTGCTGGCGGAAAACCCTGAAGCCTTCAAGCGCGACGAACTGAAAGTGGCGCTGGGCCTGCATGCCCGTTCCACGCGCTACCTCGAATGCGTGGCGGCCGGCCACCCGCGCCACAACCTGCAGGGCGAGCCCGTCGAGCCTGTAGCGCCCGAGCATGTGCACCACGCGATCATGGAGGTGTTCCGGCGGCGCCAGGCGCGTTCAAAGGAAGACCTGCGACCCAAAGTGCGTATGCGCCTCATCGAGGCTATTGAAGCATCCGGCTTGAGCCGCGAAGAGTATGCAGAGCGCACCCGCACGCAGGATGAGGTGTCGAACACCTTGCTGGACGAGGCTTTTGCGGAGATGGCCGTGCAAACTGCCAAGCGCGAAGCACTGATGCGTGCCTTTGAGGCCAGCGGGAAAACGGCGGCGGAATTTGCCGAGATGTACGGCCTAGACCCGGCGGAAGTGGCACAGGCCATAGAGCGGGTACAGCGAAGCCGCCAGGCCTGAGGCTCCCCGCTGCAGCCTCAGTCGATCAGCAGATCAATGGATCAGTAGAGCGAGCGGCCAAAACGCTCAAAGCGCGGTTGCCACTTCTCCAGGATGTCCGCCGACACCAGGATCCGTTCCGCACGCCCGATCAGCAGGTTGCGCGGCACCAGGCCTATGTAGCGCGAATCTGCGCTGTTGTCGCGGTTGTCACCCAGCATCAGGTACTGGTCGGCGGGAATCGTGATCGGTCCCCAGCTGTCCTTGGCCTTCACACCGGCCAGCCACTGGATTTCATGTTGCTCCTGGGCTGTGGCTTCTTTCACGTGCGTGGCCACCAGCACGCCAACCGGCCCGGCCGGCTCCAGCACCGTGTCCAGCGCCTCATAGCGGGCTGCCTGTCCGTTGATGATGAGCACCTTGTCGCGCATTTCCACAACGTCGCCCGGCACAGCCACCAGCCGCTTGATCAGGCGGACACCGTCCACCGGCGAGGAAAAAGTGACGACGTCGCCGCGCTGCGGATCGGTGGTGCGCGCCAGCACGGTGTCGGTCAGCGGAATCTTGACGTTGTAGGCCAGCCGGTTGACGAAGACCACGTCACCTTCGAGCAGGTTGGGTCGCATGGAGCCCGAGGGAATGGGGTTCCAGTCCGCGATTGCGGTGCGGAATAACCCGAACAACAACAGCAACACCAGAAAACTGCGGTTCTGCCTGATCCAGCTTTTCATGTTCGCGCTCCTTGAAATTCCATGCAAAAAAAGGGCGCCCTGTGCGGGGCGCCCTTTGGTGCTTAGGCCTGGCTGTTCTGCAATGCGGCGATGCGCTCTTCAATCGGCGGGTGCGTGGCAAACAGCTTGCCGATGCTGCCGGTGATGCCCATGGCTTCCACGGCCTTGGGCAATTCGCCGGGTTGCATGCCGCCCAGGCGGGCCAGGGCGTTCATCATGGGCTGGCGCCTGCCCATCAGCTGCGCGGCACCGGCGTCGGCGCGGAATTCACGCTGGCGCGAGAACCACGCCACGACGATGGCTGCGGCAAAACCGAGCACGATGTCCAGCACGATGGTGCTCACGTAGTAGCCGATGCCGGGGCCGGAGTTGTTGTCGCTACCGCGGCGCAAAAAGCTGTCCACGGCGTAGCCGATCACGCGCGAGAGGAAAACCACAAAGGTGTTCATCACGCCCTGAATCAGGGTCATGGTGACCATGTCGCCGTTGGCCACGTGGGCAATCTCGTGGCCGAGCACGGCCTCGATCTCTTCCTTGGTCATGCCTTGCAGCAGGCCTGTGGAGACCGCCACCAGCGACGAATTCTTGAATGCGCCCGTGGCAAACGCATTGGGCGCGCCTTCAAAAATGCCGACTTCGGGCATGCCGATCTGGGCCTTGTCGGCCAGCTTGCGCACGGTCTCGACAATCCAGGCTTCGTCGGCATTTTGGGGCGACTCGATGACCCGCACGCCGGCGCTCCATTTGGCGACGGGCTTGCTGATCAGCAGCGAGATAAAGGCGCCGCCGAAGCCCATGATCAGTGCAAAACCGAGCAGCGCGGTCAGGTTCAGCCCATTGGCCGTGAGAAAGCGGTTGACGCCGAGCAGGCTGGCAACAATGCCCAGCACCACGACGACGGCGAGGTTGGTCAGGACAAACAGAAAAATACGTTTCATGGGTTCTCCGTGGGGTCGGTGAAAAAGCCCGCCTTGCGCAGGATATGAGGGCTTGCCAGCCCAGTTCAAGCTGCGCCGCAAGCCGGTGGCCGGTTTCTATCTGTTGTTTTGCAGCCGTGGCGGTCGGAATACAAGGGAGTCATCATAAAAGGAAAAGTTCTCGTTCCCGGGCCACCAGCCGGGCACGCCCAGCACCGGCAAAGGAAAAAACGGCTTGCCGGCGAGCTTGTCCGCGCTCAGGTCCGCAGCAATCCAGCGGTCCAGGTCTGCTATTGAATTGATAGCTGGTTGCGCTTGATAGACATGGGCTGTAATGGGTTTTCGCGGATAAATCAGTTTTTCCAGCAGCGCATGACCAAACAGCACCAGCCGGGCTTGCTGCCAGAGTGGGCGCAAACCCACAAAGAGCTGCTGCCAGTCGCGCGCCGCGAGCGCGTCCCACAAGGGCTGCGGGGCAGACAGGAAAGCAGCGTTCTCGTCAAAAAGCGTCAACGCGTCCCGTACCGGGCCGCGCACTTGCTGTACACCGGCCCGCGCTATTTCTGCCGCCTGCAGCTGGTTGAGCTTCTTTTTGGTTTCCGGAAAACGCATCCAGCACAGGCCATTGAAAAAATCATGCAGGCCTTCGCGGGTGGGGCATTCGCCCGTCCTGAAAATAAAGCTCTCGTAGGCCTCTCCGGCGGGCAAGGCGCTTTGGGGAACAAAGCGCACCGGGGCGTGCTGCCCGGCATTAAGGGCTTGGTGTAGCGTAATGCCTTCCGCCACCRCCCGGGCCACACGCTCGCCGGATTCCTGCCAGGGCTGCAGCCAGGGCTGGTGCCACGCCGGAAGCGGCATGGCCGGCGCTGGTTGCAGGTCTACGGCGACTCGCACCTGCGGGCTCCCCTAGGCCCGGGCCGACTTGTTCAGTCGCTTGTCGCGCACCGCCACRGTGGATTTGCCTTCATCGGCGATGTCAAACAGCTGGGTCGCCACCAGCAGCTTGGTCAGCGTGGCATAGCCGTAGTTGCGATGGTCAAACGAGGCTTGGTTGGCGATTTGCGTCCCCACAGCACCCACGCGCGCCCAACCCTCGTCATCGGCTGCGGCCTGGACGGCATTGCGCAGCAGCATGACCAGCTTGGCGTCCTGCTTGAGCTGGGCTGGTGTTGCCCTGAGGGGCGCGGCGGCAACCGCCTCGGCATCGTCACGGCTGTCTCCGTGGGCACCGCTCGCCGCATCACTGACGGCGATGGGGCGCAGCTTGTCGAGGAACAGGAACCTTGAGCACGCATTGACAAAAGGCTCCGGCGTTTTCTGCGCGCCAAAGCCGTAGACCGCTGCGCCCTTGGCGCGCAGGTGCATGACCAGCGGCGTGAAGTCTGCATCCGACGAGACGATGCCAAAGGCGTCGGGCCGGTCGGTATAGAGCAGCTCCAGCGCATCGATCACCATGGCCATGTCGCTGGCGTTTTTGCCCTTGGTGTAGTCGAACTGCTGCATGGGGCGGATGGCATGCTCGTGCAACACCTCTTCCCAACCCTTGAGCTCATTCTTTTTCCAGTTGCCGTAAGCGCGGCGGATGTTCGTTTCGCCGAAGGTCGACAACTCGTTGAGGATCAGGTCGATCTTGGACGCCGGCGAGTTGTCGGCGTCAATGAGCAGGGCAACGCGCGGCTTGTGGTCCATCAGGAGCTTTCTGAAGTGTGCAGTTTCCAGGGCAGGTTTTCACCCGAGCGCAAAGGCTTTAGCTCAGCCTCGCCGAATGCAAAGCTCTCGGGCGGGTGCCAGCTTTCTCTCCTGAGCGTGATGCGGCCGGTATTGCGCGGCAAGCCGTAAAAGTCAGCGCCGTTGAAGCTGGCAAAGGCTTCGAGCTTGTCCAGTGCGCCGGCTGCATCAAAAGCTTCGGCGTAGAGCTCCATGGCGGCGTGAGCGGTGTAGCAGCCTGCGCAACCGGTGGCGTGTTCCTTGAGGTGCGCAGGGTGCGGTGCGCTGTCAGTCCCCAGGAAAAAGCGGTTGTTGCCGCTGGTGGCGGCTTCTACCAATGCCAGACGATGCGTCTCGCGCTTGAGTACCGGCAGGCAGTAGTAGTGCGGGCGGATGCCACCCGTGAAAATCGCGTTGCGGTTGTACAGCAAGTGATGCGCGGTGATGGTTGCACCCGTGAACCGGCCGGCATCGCGCACGTAATGGGCGGCTTCACGCGTGGTGATGTGTTCGAAGACGATCTTGAGCTCAGGGAAGTCGCGGCGCAGGGGGATCAACTGGGTGTCGATGAATACCGCTTCGCGATCGAACAGGTCAATGTCGGAGGAGGTCACCTCTCCATGCACCAGCAGCAGCAGGCCGGCCTTCTGCATGGCTTCGAGTGTTTTGTAAGTCTTGCGCAGGTCGGTCACACCGGCATCACTGTTGGTGGTGGCACCGGCCGGGTACAGCTTCAGCGCCACAACACCGGCGTCTTTTGCGCGCTTGATCTCGTCCGGCGGCAGATTGTCGGTGAGGTACAGGGTCATCAGCGGTTCGAACTGCACGCCAGCYGGCACAGCGGCCTGGATGCGTTCGCGATAGTCCGCGGCCTGGGCGGCCGTGGTCACAGGCGGGCGCAGGTTGGGCATGATGATGGCGCGGCCAAACTGCGCAGCCGTATGGGGCACCACAGTGAGCAGGGCTTCGCCGTCGCGCACATGCAGGTGCCAGTCGTCGGGCCGGGTGATGGTCAGGGAGGAGGCGGGTGTGCGGGTGGCTGAAGTCATGGCCCGAATTGTCGCACTGGTCACACCACCCGACCATCATGAGCCGCCATGAAAAAAGCCCCGGGGTTCGGGGCTTTTTTCCGGGGCACATGGCTTTCAGTGCGCCAGGATCTTGTTGAGGAAATCCTTGGTGCGCGCCTGGCGGTTTTCCGGGTGACTGAAAAACTCGTCCTTCGAGCAGTCTTCCAGAATCTTGCCGCCGACATCCATGAAAATCACGCGGCTGCCCACTTTTTTGGCAAAGCCCATTTCGTGGGTCACCACCATCATGGTCATGCCTTCAACGGCCAGGCCCATCATGCAGTCCAGCACCTCGCCGACCATTTCCGGGTCCAGCGCGGAAGTGGGTTCGTCAAACAGCATGGCAATCGGGTCCATGCTGAGCGCGCGGGCGATCGCCACACGCTGCTGCTGACCGCCCGACAGCTGGCCGGGAAACTTGTCCTTGTGCGCCATCAGGCCCACGCGGTCCAGGTATTTGAGGCCGTGTTTTTTGGCTTCGTCGGGCTTGCGGCCCAGCACCTTGACCTGCGCCAGTGTCAGGTTTTCGGTCACGCTCAGGTGCGGGAACAGCTCGAAATTCTGGAACACCATGCCGACGCGGCTGCGCAGTTTGGGCAGGTCGGTCTTGGGGTCATGCACAGCCTTGCCGTCCACAAAGATCTGGCCCTTCTGGAATGGCTCCAGTGCGTTGATGGTCTTGATGAGCGTTGACTTGCCCGAACCCGATGGGCCGCAGACCACAACAACTTCACCCTTCTTGATGCTGGTGGTGCAGTTATTGAGGACCTGCACTTCACCGTACCATTTGGAAACTTCTTTTAACTCGATCATCTTCTTCTCCAGTGTCTATGAGATTCGCCAGCCTTGAGAGCGCGGCTTCAGCGAATGATGGCGATTCTGCTGTTCAGGCGTTTGACCATGAAGGACAGCCCGAAGCAGATCACGAAATAAACCACGGCGGCCAGCAGGTAGGCCTCTTCAGGACGGCCGAAGATCTTGCCGGCGGTGCTGAAGCCCTTGAGCAGGTCGTAGGCGCCGATGGCGTAAACCAGCGAAGTATCCTGGAACAGGATGATGGTCTGGGTCAGCAGGATGGGCACCATGTTGCGGAAAGCCTGGGGCAGGATGATCAGCTTCATGTTCTGCGAATAGGTCATGCCCAGGGCACGGCCCGCATTGACCTGCCCACGCGAGATGGACTGGATGCCCGCACGCATGATTTCGCTGAAATACGCGGCCTCAAAGGCCACGAAGGTGATGATGGCCGAAATCTCGGCGCGGTAGTTGGCTCCCCAGGCGCCGAAGGTCGTGTAGAACGACGCAGGTACCAGCAGGAAGAACCACAGGATCACCATGACCAGCGGAACGGAACGCATGCCGTTGACGTAGATGGTCGCAGGCACCGTCAGGAATTTTTTGCCCGAAAGGCGCATCAGCGCAAGCACGGTGCCAAAAATAATGCCGCCAATGGTGGCGATGACGGTCAGCTCGATGCTGAAAATAAAGCCCTTGACGACGAACTGGGAAATCATTTCCCAGTTCAGGAAGCTCATGTCGAGTCCAAGCATGTCAGTGCCCTCCGCCCGTTGAGCCGGCTACCACGAAGCCGGGTATCTGGACCTTCTTTTCAACAAAGGCCATGACCCGGTTGACTGCGAAGGCAGAGACTGCATAAAGAGCCGTCACCGCAAGGTAAATCTCGATGCCGCGCGAGGTTTCTTCCTGCGCCTGCATCGCAAACATGGTGAGTTCGGCGATCGACACCGCGAAAGCGACGGAGGAATTCTTCAAGAGATTCATCGACTCGCTGGTGAGCGGCGGAATGATGATGCGAAAAGCCATCGGCAGGATCACATAGCGGTACGTCTGCACGGTGGTAAAGCCCATGGCCATGCCGGCATAACGCTGGCCGCGGGGCAAGGCCTGCACGCCAGCCCGGACCTGTTCGGCAATACGTGCCGAGGTGAAAAACCCGAGGGCAAACACCACCAGGATGAAGCTGGGCAGCTCCTTCATGGCGGGGAAAATTTTGGGAACCACAAAATACCAGATGAAAATCTGGACCAGCAGGGGAACATTGCGAAACAGCTCGACCCAGGCATTGGCAAAGCGGACCAGCCAAGGGCTGTTCGGCAAGGTGCGCAGCGTGCCGACCAGTGCGCCAAACAGCATGGCGATCACCCAGGATGCACCGGCGACGGACAGCGTCCAGCCCCATGCGTCAAACATCCACTGCAGGTAGGTTCGGCCACTACCGTCATCATTCAAAAATACCTGCCAATCCCAAGTCATTGCAGCTCCAGCAAAGGGTTGTTGTGTTGTTTTTCCATGCCACGGCAAACGAGAAACCCCGCCAGAGGATGGTGTCCGGCGGGGTTCTTCAATTCACCAGCCAGAATTACTTCTGGACGTACTCTTCCATGGGCTTGTCGTTCGGGTTGTCCCAGGCTGCCTTGGTACTGGCGCTCAGTGCCAGGCCGACCTTGGTGTTCTTCGGAGGAATCGGCGACAGGAACCATTTGGTCCACAGCTTGTTCATTTCGCCCGACTTGATCATGTTTTTAACCGTGTCGTCGGCCAGGCGCTTGAGCAGCGGGTCATCCTTGCGGATCATGATGGCGATGGGCTCCACGCTCAGCACTTCACCGACGATTTTGAAATCGGCCGGGTTTTTGGCGGTGGCGATGTTGCCAGCCAGGATGGAACCGTCCATGACGAACGCATCGGCGCGTCCCGATTCGAGCAGCAGGAAGCTGTCGGAATGGTCCTTGCCGAAGATTTCCTTGAACTCAACGCCGCTGGCGCGCTTGTTCTTGCGCAACGTTTGAACAGAGGTCGTGCCCGTGGTGGTAGCCACAGTC